>NZ_JASCPA010000015.1:0-81423 GCF_029959715.1 Pseudomonas sp. PS02288
CGGGGCGCCCGCCCGGGGGGGGCCGCGGGGGGGGCCGGGCCCCCCCCCCGGGGGGGGGGGGCGCGGGGGGGGGACGGTTCAGGCGGCATTGGTCTTCAGCGACTCGGCGATGTAGTCGGCCTGGCGGATCGCCAGGCTGACGATGGTCAGCGTCGGGTTCTCCGCCGCGCTGGTGGTGAACTGGCTGCCGTCGGAGATGAACAGGTTCGGCACCTCGTGGCTCTGGCCGTGCTTGTTGACCACGCCGTCGTCGGCCTTGGCGCTCATCCGGCAGGTGCCGAGGTTGTGCGTCGACGGGTACGGCGGCACGCGGTGGACCTTCTTCGCGCCGACCGCCTGGTACAGCGCCTCGCCCTGCCTGAACGCGTGCTCGCGCATGGCCAGGTCGTTCGGGTGGTCGTCGTAGTGGACGTTGGCCACCGGCATGCCGAAGGCGTCCTTGACGCCGTCGTTGAGGGTGATGCGGTTGCTTTCGCGCGGCATGTCCTCGCCCACCAGCCACATCCCGGCGAGGTGCGTGTAGCGGTCCATCACGCCGGTGAAGTCGCGGCCCCAGGCGCCGGGGTTGAAGAACGCCGCCATGAACGGCAGGCCGAGGGAGATGGTTTCCATCTCGTAGCCGCCGGCGAAGCCGCGCGAGGTGTCGTGGCGGTTCTCGTCGCTGATGATGCCGGCCATGATGGTGCCGCGGTAGAAGTGCACCTCCTCGTCGAACTCGGCGAACACCGAGCCGGTGGTGTGGCGCATGTAGTGCTTGCCGACCATCCCGGCGCCGTTGCCGAGGCCGTGGGGGAACAGCGTCGAGGCCGAGTTGAGCAGGATGCGCGGCGTCTCGATGGCATTGCCGGCCACCGCCACCACGCGCGCCTTCTGCCGCTGCAGCTGGCCCTTGGCGTCGGCGTAGACCACCGCGCTGGCGCGGCCCCGGGCGTCGTGCTCGATGCGGATCACCTGGGATTCGGCGCGCAGTTCGAGCCTGCCGGTGGCTTCGGCGGCGGGGATCTCGGTGTACAGGGTCGACCATTTCGCACCCATCTTGCAGCCCTGGAAGCAGAAGCCCAGTTGCTGGCAGGAGGCGCGGCCGGCGCGCGGCTGGCTGTTGATCGCCATGCGCCCGGTGGAGCAGTGCTGGTAGCCGAGCTTCTGCGCGCCGGCGTACATCACCTTGAAGTTGTTGTTGCCGGGCAGGCCGGGGATATCGTTGGTGCGGGTCACGCCCATCTTGTCCTCGGCGCGGGCGTAGTAGGGCTCGAGTTCCGCGAGGGTTAGCGGCCAGTCGAGCAGGTTGGCGTCCTTGAGTTCGCCATAGGTCTCGCGGGCACGGAATTCGTGTTCCTGGAGGCGCAGGCTGGCCCCGGCCCAGTGCGTGGTGGTGCCGCCGACGGTCTTGCAGATCCACGCCGGGAGGTTGGGGAAGTCCTTGGCGATGCGCCAGCTGCCGGAGGTGGTGCGGGTGTCGCTCCAGGCCAGCTGGTTGAACGAGGGCCATTCGTCGTTGACGAAGGTGCCCTGGTTCTGCCGCGCGCCGGCTTCCAGCAGCACCACCGGAATGCCCTTCTGGCAGAGTTCGTTGGCAAGGGTGCCGCCGCCGGCACCGGAGCCGATGATCACCACCACCGAATCGTCGTCATGCTGATAGGTCGTCATATCGGGTTCCTCAACCGTAGGGAGCGGGGCTGGCGTCGGCCGGCGGGTTGGGCAGCCAGGACAGGTCGTTGAAACCGCGGTGCAGGTAGCCGCCCTTGGGGAAGGAGGCGCCCTCGTAGCCGAAGTGGTGGTAGGCCAGCTCGTTGCTGTAGAGGGAGTTCACCGCGATGGCGCGTACCTGGGTGAAGAACGGCTGGTCCTGGATGGCTTCGAGGATCGCCACCTGGCGTGCCTCGTCGAGACGCGTCCAGTCGCCGCCGGCGCGCGTGTCGAGGTCGGCGACGCCCTTCTTCAGCAGCTCGGCGAGGCCCGGATCGGCGGAGGCCTTGCTGTCGATGTCCTTCACCGTCAGCGCGTAGACCGCGTCTTCCATGTCGTCGTGGGGGTAGATGCGCCGCAGCATGGCGAGCAGGCGCTGGCCGGTGGCGCTGTCGAGGGTGCTTAGCTCCAGCGCCCAGCTCTGGCTGGGGGCGAGCAGGGCGATGGGTCCGGAGCTGAACAGCAGGGTTCCCATCAACAGACCGCCACTCCCCTGTAGGAAGCGGCGGCGACTCAGTGCGAGATCGCTCATCGGATTTTCCTTCTTCTTGTTTTTGTCAGGGGAAGGTCGCGAGGGCGCCTTCCTGCCGTGGAGATCATCCTAGGGCAGTTCGTTACGGCGGCTGGTAATAGCGAATTACTACAGTCGGGCAAACTGGCGGATATTTACCCGAGGGGTTATGGTCGAGACGCGAGCGGTCGCCTGACCGCGACGGACAACAGGCCTTGCCGGCGCGCCCGGCGAAGAAAAGGTCGTGAAACCGGAGTACAGCCCCCATGTGCAATATCTACGTGTCGACCGATCCCAGCCTCTACGAATGCCAGACCCGCTCGGTGCGCATCCAGGGCGTGGTCACCAGCGTTCGTCTGGAAAACGAGTTCTGGTCGATCCTCGAGGAAATCGCCGCCGGCGAAGGCTACGGCGTGCCGCAATTCATCAACCAGGTCTACGAGGAAGTCATCCTGCGTCGCGGCGAGGTGAACAACCTGGCGTCGCTGCTGCGGGTGATCTGCACCGTGTTCCTCGCCAACGGCCGCGAGTCCGCCGCCCCGGCGCAGCTGATCGCCCTCGCCCCGAACCGCGCCGTGAGCGGCGTGCGCCGCAGCGCCTGAGTAGCCGGGCGCCGGCGGCCTGGCCGGTGCTTCGCGGCGGATGTCGCATCGTAGTACCCGGTTGCTACCCCCGGGCGGGAGCGGATTTCTACACTGGCGCGGTGTTTTTTCCAGCGAGAGTCAAACCATGGCGTTCACCACCGAAATCCAGGCCGGCGTCTGCGCGACCCCGGATGCAGCCACCCAGGACTACGTGTTCAACCACAGCATGCTGCGGGTCAAGGACCCGGAGCGTTCGCTGGATTTCTACACCCGCGTCATGGGCATGCGCCTGCTGCGCCGGCTGGACTTTGAGGAAGGCCAGTTCTCGCTGTATTTCCTGGCGATGACCAAGGGCGAGACGGTGCCCGAAGAGGTTGGCGAGCGGCAGCGCTACACCTTCGGCCGGCAGAGCGTGCTGGAACTGACCCACAACTGGGGCACCGAGCACGACGATTCTGCCTACCACAACGGCAACAGCGAGCCGCGCGGCTTCGGCCACATCTGCTTCGCGGTGCCGGACATCCGCGCCGCCTGCGCGCGCTTCGAGGAGCTGGGCGTCAACTTCGTCAAGCGCCTGGACACCGGCAAGATGAAGGACGTGGCGTTCATCAGCGACCCGGACAACTACTGGATCGAACTGGTGCAGCCGGACCTCAACACCGAACTCGGCCGCTGATCGAACGCGTCACGGTGCGCATGGCGCACCCTACGCTGATGGTGTGCTTTCGTAGGGTGCGCCGCGCGCACCGCCTGTACCGGCTACCAGTCCTTGCCCAAGCCGGGCAGTCACGATGCGCATGGCGCACCCTACGAGGACCGGTGCGTGCTTTCGTAGGGTGCGCCGCGCGCACCGATGCACGGGCTACCAGTCCTTGCCCAAGCCGAGCAGCTCCAGCGCCTGGCGTCGTAGCTCGACCAGGTGCGGGACGTCGCGTTGGCGTGGGTAGTCGCGTGCCACCTGCAATTCCGCCAGCACCCGCTCCGGCCGGTCGCTGAACACCAGCACGCGGTCGGCCAGCAGCAGCGCCTCCTCGACGTCGTGGGTCACCAGCAGGCCGCTGTAGCCCTGCTGCTGCCAGAGGCGGATCAGCTCGCCCTGCATGGCGATGCGGGTCAGCGAATCGAGCGTGCCCAGCGGCTCGTCGAGGATCAGCAGGCGCGGCTGGTTGACCAGCGCACGGGCCAGCGCCACGCGCTGCGCCATGCCTCCGGAAAGCTGCCGCGGATAGGCCTGGGCGAATTCGCCGAGGCCGACCTTGGCCAGCGCCTCGTCGATCCGTCCGCGCTGCTGCCCGAGCAGGCCGCGCGCCTGCAGGCCGAGAGCGACGTTGTCCCAAACCGTGCGCCACGGGTAGAGCGTCGGGTCCTGGAACACCACTACGCGGGACGGATCGGGGCCGAGGATCGGCGCGCCATCGGCCAGCAGCTCGCCGTGCTGCAGCGGCTCCAGCCCGGCGACCAGGCGCAGCAGGGTCGACTTGCCGCAACCGGACGGGCCGAGCAGGGCGACCATCTCCCCCGGCGCCACGCTCAGGTCCAGGCGCTGCAGCACCGGCAGGCGCTCGCCCTTGAGTTCGAAGGCGTGCGCCAGGCCACGGATGTCCAGGCGCAGGCCGCGCTCGGCGGGGATCGGGGAACGCGCGGTGGCTACCATTTCATCGCTCCTTGCTGCCAGCTCAGGGCGCGGTCGCGGATCAGGAACAGCGTGCTGATCAGCCCGGAGCAGACCAGCGCCATGAGCAGCAGGGCGGCGTACATGTTGGCGTAGGCGGCCCAGCCCTGCGCCCATTGCAGGTACCAGCCGAGACCGGCCTTCACCCCCATCATCTCCGCCACCACCAGCACCGAGAAGGACGCGCCCAGGCCCATGAACAGGCCGACGAAGACATGCGGCAGCGCGGCGGGAATCGCCACCCGGCGGATCAGGAACCACTGGCGGGCACTGCCTCTACCGCAACGACAGCTTTGGCCTCGGCGCCTTACTGAAAACCCGCGAAGGCTTTCCTCGCCGAGCATCCGGCCGCGGTCAGCCGGGTGATCGGGGCCTACGAGCGCGTCCGTCGCTGGATCGTCGCCAACCCGGAGCAGGCGGCTGCGCTGATCGCCGGCGAAACCCAACTCCCTGTGAAGGTCATCCGCCTGCAACTCGGCCGCAACGACCTCAGCCGGCCACAATTTCGACGGCGAAGGAGGTGGCGCATGAGCGCACTGCTGGCCCTGCAACGCATCCACAAATCCTTCGCCGGCCTCCGCGTGCTGGACGACGTCAGCCTGAGCCTGGCGCCCGGCGAGATCGTCAGCCTGCTCGGCCCCAGCGGCTGCGGCAAGAGCACGTTGCTGCGCATTGCCGCCGGGCTCGACCGCGACTTCCAGGGGCATCTCGAACGCAACCCGCTACTGGATTTCGGCACCGCCCGCGGCATCGGCGTGGTGTTCCAGGAGCCGCGCCTGCTGCCCTGGCTGAACGTGGCGCAGAACGTTGCGTTCGCCGATGGACGAGCCGGCGACGAGAAATGGGTGCGGCAGCTGCTGCGCGACGTCGGCCTGGAGGGGCGCGGCGAGGCGCTGCCCAAGCAGCTTTCCGGCGGCATGGCGCAGCGCGCGGCGATAGCCCGCGGGCTCTACGGGCGGCCGCAGTTGCTGCTGCTCGACGAACCCTTCAGTGCGGTGGATGCCTTCACCCGAATGCGCCTGCAGGACCTCGTCGCCGAGTTGGCGCAGCGCTACGAAGTGGCGATCCTGCTGGTCACCCACGACCTCGACGAAGCCTTCTACCTCAGCGACCGGGTGCTGATCCTCGGCGGACAGCCGAGTCGCCTGACCCGCGAGATCGACGTGCCACTGGCGCGCCCGCGCGACCGCCGCTCCGGCGCACTGGCCAACCTGCGTGGTCAGGCGCTGACCGAGCTGTACCAGTCGCACGCGCTCTGATTGCCTCCTCGGGCAACATTTGCCGGGCCCCGTGCCCGGCTTTTTTTTTGCCGTGCGTTCGCATGTCGCCGCGAAGTGTTTTAATTCATTTATAGAATAAACAAATTAATATTTATTCTTTTTAATTTGTCCGCCGCCTGAGCATAGTGAGCCCACGCAACGCTCACTTCAGGAGAAACAGCATGAGCATCCGACTCGGCGATATCGCCCCCGACTTCGAACAGGAATCCAGCGAAGGCCCGATCCATTTCCACGAATGGCTCGGCAACAGCTGGGGCGTGCTGTTCTCCCACCCGGCGGACTTCACCCCGGTGTGCACCACCGAACTGGGCTTCACCGCCAAGCTGAAGGACGAATTCGCCAAGCGCGGCGTCAAGGCCATCGCCCTCTCGGTGGACCCGGTCGATTCCCACGTGAAGTGGATCGACGACATCAACGAAACCCAGAACACCCGCGTCAACTTCCCGATCCTCGCCGACGCCGACCGCAAGGTCTCCGGCCTCTACGACCTGATCCACCCCAACGCCAGCGATACCCTCACGGTGCGCTCGCTGTTCGTCATCGACCCGAACAAGAAGGTGCGCCTGACCATCACCTACCCGGCCAGCACCGGGCGCAACTTCAACGAGATCCTCCGCGTCATCGACTCGCTGCAGCTCACCGACAACCACAAGGTCGCCACCCCGGCCAACTGGCAGGACGGCGACGAAGTGGTGATCGTGCCGTCGCTCAAGGACGAGGACGAAATCCGCCAGCGCTTCCCGAAAGGCTATCGCGCGGTGAAGCCTTACCTGCGGCTCACCCCGCAGCCGAACAAGTGAGACGCCGGGCATGTTGATCGTTTCCCTGGCCGGCAGCCCCAGCTTCAAGTCGCGCTCCGGCGTGCTGCTGGAGCGTGCCCGCCACTGGCTGCACGGGCGTGGCCATGAGGTGGTGAGCTACGGCGTGCGCGATTTCTCCGCCGAGGAATTGCTCCACGCCCAGTTCGACAGCCCGCGGGTGCGCGAGCTGATCGAACAGGTCGGCCGCGCCGATGGCCTGCTGGTGGCGACGCCGGTGTACAAGGCGTCGTTCTCCGGCGCGCTGAAGGTGATTCTTGACCTGTTGCCCGAGCGCGCCCTGCAGCACAAGGTGGTGCTGCCGCTGGCCACCGCCGGCAGCGCGGCGCACATGCTCGCCCTGGATTACGCGCTGAAGCCGGTACTCGCTGCGCTGAAAGCCCAGGACATGCTGCACGGCGTGTTCGCCGAGGATGGCCAGATCGACTACGGCGATGGCCATCCGCAACTGGCGCCAGCGCTCGAACAGCGCCTGCACGACGCCCTCGAGCAGTTTTCCGCGGCGCTGGCCCGGCGTCCGCAGCCGATAGACCCGAACCTGTTGAACGACCGGCTGGTGAACGCCCGCTGGAGCATCTGACCCGAACATCCCTGACCTCGCCTTACTCGCCCGCCAACGGGCAAGCAGGTAGCCAATCAAGACATCGCCAAGGAGAGCGCCATGCGCACCATTACCTTGCGTCGAAGCCTGGCCGCCCTGTTTGCCGCGGCCATCACCTTCGGCGCCGTTACCCAGGCTCAGGCCGATGCGCTGCGCATCGGCTATCAGAAATACGGCACGCTGGTGCTGCTCAAGGCCAAGGGGACGCTGGAGAAGCGTCTCGCGGCCCAGGGCATCGACGTCAAGTGGACCGAATTCCCTGGTGGCCCGCAGCTGCTCGAAGGCCTCAATGTCGGCGCCATCGACTTCGGCGTGACCGGGGAGACCCCACCGGTGTTCGCCCAGGCGGCGGGTGCCGACCTGCTCTACATCGCCCACGAACCGCCGGCCCCGAGCAGCGAGGCGATCCTCGTGCAGAAGGACTCGCCGATTCGCTCGGTCGCCGAACTCAAGGGCAAGAAGGTCGCCCTGAACAAGGGCTCCAACGTGCATTACCTGCTGGTGCGCGCCCTGCAGGACGCCGGCCTGCACTACAGCGACATCCAGTCCGTCTACCTGCCGCCGGCCGACGCCCGCGCCGCGTTCGAGCGCGGCAGCGTCGATGCCTGGGTGATCTGGGACCCCTTCCAGGCCGCCGCCGAACAGCAACTGCAGGCGCGCACCCTGCGCGACGGCAAGGACCTGGTGGACAACCACCAGTTCTACCTCGCCGCACGTTCCTACGCCGAGAAACACCCGCAGGTACTGAGCACGCTGATCGACGAGATCCGCCGGGTCGGTGACGAAGCCAGGGCCGATCCGCAAGCCGTCGCCAAACAGGTCGCGCCGCTGCTCGGCCTGCCCGAGGACATCGCGCTGATCACCGTCAAGCGCCAGGGGTTCGGTGCGCTGCCGCTGTCGCCGGAGGTAGTCGCGGCGCAGCAGAAGATCGCCGACGCCTTCAGCGACCTGAAGCTGATTCCGAAACGCCTGCGCATCGCCGATGTGATCTGGAGTCCCCCGGGCAAAGTCGCCCAGCAGTGACCGAACCCCTCTCCCTCGCGAGAGGGGACATGAATGTCTAGGAGACCACTCCATGAGCTTGAACATCTTCTGGTTCCTGCCGACCCACGGCGACGGCCATTACCTGGGTACCGCCGAGGGCGCGCGTGCCGTCGACCACGGCTACCTGCAGCAGATCGCCCAGGCGGCCGACCGCCTCGGCTATGGCGGCGTGCTGATTCCCACCGGGCGCTCCTGCGAGGATTCCTGGCTGGTCGCCGCCTCGCTGATCCCGGTGACCCAGCGCCTGAAATTCCTCGTCGCCCTGCGTCCGGGGATCATTTCGCCGACCGTGGCCGCGCGCCAGGCGGCCACGCTCGACCGGCTGTCCAACGGCCGCGCGCTGTTCAACCTGGTCACCGGCGGCGATCCCGATGAACTGGCCGGTGACGGCCTCAACCTTTCCCACGCCGAACGCTACGAAGCCTCGGTGGAATTCACCCGCATCTGGCGCCGCGTGCTGGAGGGTGAAACCGTCGACTATGCCGGCAAGCACATCCAGGTGAAGGGTGCCAAGTTGCTCTACCCGCCGATCCAGCAGCCGCGCCCGCCACTGTATTTCGGTGGTTCATCCGATGCCGCGCAGGACCTCGCCGCCGAACAGGTCGAGCTGTACCTGACCTGGGGCGAACCGCCGGCCGCCGTCGCCGAGAAGATCGCCCAGGTGCGCGAGAAAGCCGCGGCTCGGGGCCGCGAGGTCCGCTTCGGCATCCGCCTGCACGTGATCGTGCGTGAGACCAACGAGGAGGCCTGGAAGGCCGCCGACAGGCTGATCGCCTACGTCGACGACTACACCATCGCCCGCGCCCAGGCCTCGCTGGCGCGTTTCGATTCGGTCGGCCAGCAACGCATGGCCGCGTTGCATGGCGGCAGCAAGGACAACCTGGAAGTGTCGCCGAACCTCTGGGCCGGCGTCGGCCTGGTGCGCGGCGGCGCCGGCACCGCGCTGGTCGGCGATGGCCCGACCGTGGCCGCGCGGGTCAGGGAATACGCCGCGCTGGGCATCGACACCTTCATCTTCTCCGGCTACCCGCACCTGGAGGAGTCCTACCGGGTCGCCGAACTGCTGTTCCCGCACCTGGACGTGGCCCGGCCGCAGCAGCCGGAGGCGCGCGGTTTCGTCAGCCCCTTCGGTGAAATGGTCGCCAACGACATCCTGCCCAAGGCCGCGGCGGCGAGCTGAGGGTGGCGCAGGCAGAGGTTTTTCCGGCTTGCATCCGGGCTACAGGTCGAGTCGTAGGGTGCGCTGCGCGCACCGCGATCGCCTGCGGCACCCCTTAGGGCGCATGGCGCATCCTACGAATCGATGCTCCTCCGGCTCTCCCATTGGTGAGGGAAATGCTGGGGGAGAGGGCTTTCTCAGCCAGTAGCCTGGATGAAATCCGGGGAATACAGACGGTACACAAGGTTTCGAGGCAACCATGAGCAACACGACCTTTCACAAACTGGCCCTGCGCGCCGCGCCCTGGGCCTTGCCCATCGCGCTGCTGGCGGCCTGGCAGATCGCCGTGCAGGCCGGCTGGCTGTCCAGCCGTATCCTGCCTGCGCCCAGCGCCGTCGTCACGGCCGGCTGGCAGCTGGTACGCAGCGGCGAGCTCTGGCAGCACCTGGCGATCAGCGGCTGGCGTGCCAGCATCGGCTTCGCCATCGGCGGCGGCATCGGCCTGCTGCTGGGCTTCATCACCGGCCTGTCGACCTGGGGCGAACGTTTCCTCGACAGCAGCGTGCAGATGATCCGCAACGTCCCGCACCTGGCGCTGATCCCGCTGGTGATCCTCTGGTTCGGCATCGACGAGAGCGCGAAGATCTTCCTGGTCGCCCTCGGCACGCTGTTCCCGATCTACCTGAACACCTACCACGGCATTCGCAACGTCGACCCGGCGCTGGTGGAGATGGCGCGCAGCTACGGTCTGTCGGGCTTCGCGCTGTTCCGCCAGGTGATCCTGCCGGGCGCGCTGCCGTCGATCCTGGTCGGGGTGCGCTTCGCCCTTGGCTTCATGTGGCTGACCCTGATCGTCGCCGAAACCATTTCCGCCAGCAGCGGCATCGGCTACCTGGCGATGAACGCCCGCGAGTTCCTGCAGACCGACGTGGTGGTCCTGGCGATCCTGCTCTACGCGGTGCTCGGCAAGCTGGCCGACGTCGCCGCCCGTGGCCTGGAGCGCCTCTGGCTGCGCTGGCACCCGGCGTACCAGCCCAAACGAGGTGCCGCATGACCGCCCAACAACCCCCGAAGAACCTCAAGCGCGGCATCCCGCTGGCGCTGCGTGGCCTGCACAAGACCTTCGGCAAGCGCGAAGTGCTCAAGGACATCGAGCTGACCATTCCCGCCGGCCAGTTCGTCGCCGTGGTCGGGCGCAGCGGTTGCGGCAAGAGCACCTTGCTGCGCCTGCTCGCCGGGCTCGACTCGCCCAGCGCCGGGCAACTGCTGGCCGGCGCAGCCGATCTTGGCAGTGCCCGCGAGGAAACCCGGCTGATGTTCCAGGACGCGCGCCTGCTGCCGTGGAAACGGGCGATCGACAACGTCGGCCTCGGTCTTTCCGGCGACTGGCGGCAGAAGGCCCGCAATGCGCTGGAGGCGGTCGGCCTCGCGGATCGCGCGGGTGAATGGCCGGCGGCGCTGTCCGGTGGGCAGAAGCAGCGCGTGGCGCTGGCCCGCGCGCTGATCCACCAGCCGCGCCTGCTGCTGCTCGACGAACCACTCGGTGCGCTGGATGCGCTGACCCGCATCGAGATGCAGCAACTGATCGAACGCCTCTGGCAGCAGCACGGCTTCACCGTGCTGCTGGTCACCCACGACGTCAGCGAGGCCGTGGCCATCGCCGACCGGGTGATCCTGATCGAGGACGGCCGCATCGGCCTCGACCTGCCGGTCGAGCTGGCCCGTCCGCGCCACCGCGGCTCGGCGCGCCTGGCGGCACTCGAAGCCCAGGTGCTCGACCGCGTGCTGGCGCTGCCGCCCGGCGACAACGAGCCGGACCCCGTTTCACCGCTCCCGACGCAACTGCGCTGGGCGCTTTGACCCACGAATCCATCCGTACCGAACCAGGAGAAACGCCATGACCATCAAAGCCATCAACGTCCGCAACCAATTCAAGGGCACCATCAAGGAAATCATCGAGGGCGACGTGCTCTCGGAAATCGACGTGCAGACCGCCGCCGGTGTGGTCACCTCGGTGATCACCACGCGCTCGGTGAAGGAGCTGGAACTGGGTGTGGGCAGCGAAGTGATCGCCTTCGTCAAATCCACCGAGGTATCGATCGCCAAGCTCTGATCGACGGCGGCTCGGTCCCGGGCATTGAAACAGTCCGGACAGCCGCTTGCGGCCAAGGTGCTTCGGCGCGGGAGTCTGTCTTTGCGGATGACCGCCCGGGCATGGCTCGCGGGACCGAGCCGGTTCCTCCGGCGGTAACGATCAAGGCGAGCCCGGGCTCGCCTTTTTCATGCTTCGCCGGCAGGCGGGCGATCGCGCCAGTCGAGCTTTTCCGCCGGCACCGGGCGGCCGAACCAGTAGCCCTGGCCGAGATCGCAGTGGTGTTCGAGGAGGAACGCGGCCTGTTCCGGGGTCTCGATGCCCTCGGCGAGCACCTTCAGTCCCAGGCTACCGGCCAGCGCGATCACCGCGCGGGTGATGGCCATGTCCTCGCTTTCGTCGGGCAGGCCGGCGACGAAGCCCTGGTCGATCTTCAGCTTGTGCACCGGCAGTCGCTTGAGCCGCAGCAGCGACGAATAGCCGGTGCCGAAGTCGTCGATGGACAGGCGCACGCCGAGCACGCGCAGGCGCACCAGCTGGTCGAGGGCGCCGTCGGGGTCGTGCATGATCGCACTCTCGGTAACTTCCAGCTCCAGGCGCGCCGGCTCCAGTCCGGTCTTCTCCAGCGTCTCGGCGATGCGATCGGGCAGGTCGCCGCGGTTGAACACGCGGCTGGAAATGTTCACCGCGACGAACTCCAGTTCGCGGCCCTGTTCCACCCAGCGGCGCATCTGCCGGCACGACTCCTCGAGCACCCAGGCGTCGATGGTTCCGATCAGCCCGCTTTCCTCGGCGATCGGGATGAACTCGCCCGGCGAGATCAGCCCGCGCTCCGGATGCTGCCAGCGCACCAGCGCCTCGACACCGACGACGTGCCCGTCCAAAAGGCGCAGCACCGGCTGGTAGTAGACGCGCAACTGGCCGCCCTCGAGTGCGTGGCGCAGCGATGCCGCCAGCTCCACCCGCTGGTGCGCGTAGGCGGTCAGCTCCTGGGTGTAGAAGGCATAGCCTTCACGCCCGCTGCTCTTGGCCTTGAACAGCGCCGAATCCGCGTTGCGCAGCAGTTGCTGCACCGTGCGCGCGTCGCCGGGATAGAGGCTGATGCCGATGCTGGCGCCGGTGAACAGCTCGTGGCCACCGAGACTAAAGGGCGCCTTGATCTCTTCGAGGATGCGCGTGGCGAGGGCCGCGGCCTGCTCGACATGCGGGCAGTCCTCGTAGATCAGGGCGAACTCGTCGCCGCCCATGCGCGCCAGGGTCATGCCGTCTTCGAGGAGGCCGCGCAGGCGTTCGGCCACGCCCTTGAGCAACTGGTCGCCGATGTTGTGGCCGAGGCTCTCGTTGATGTGCTTGAAGTGGTCGAGGTCGACCACCATCACGGCGCCGCCGCGCTTGTCGGCGAAGATGCGCTTGAGCGCGCTTTCGACGCGCTCGATGAACAGCAGGCGGTTCGGCAAGCTGGTCAGCGGGTCGTGGTGGGCCAGGTGATCGAGTTCGTTCTGCGAGCGCTTGATCGCGGTGATGTCGGAGAACACCGCGACGTAGTGGCTGAGCTCGCCGTTTTCGTCGTGAATCGCGCGCAGGTTCTGCCAGATCGGGAAGATTTCACCGCTCTTGCGACGGTTCCAGATTTCCCCGCTCCACTCGCCGCGCTGGTTGAGGCTTTTCCACATCACCTGGTAGAAGGCGTCGTCGTGGCGGCCGGACTGGAACATCGACGGCACCTTGCCCATCACCTCCTTCTCCTCGTAGCCGGTGATGCGCTGGAACGCGCGGTTGACGTGCACGATCCTCTGCTCGGTATCGGTAACCAGGACGCCTTCCAGGGTGCTGTCGAAAACCGCTGCCGCCTGCCGCAGGCTCGCTTCGTTGGCACGCCGGGCGGTGTGCTGCAGGCTCATCCGCGAGAAGTAGAGGTTGAGCAGGGCGTACAGCAGGGCGCTGGTCACCAGCACGAAGGCGAGGCCCTTGGCGCTCTGCCAAAGGAGCATCCGTTCGGTGGTCCCGAACAGCTTGAACAGCAGTTGGTCGCTGAACACCACCCACAGGCTGGCGCCTATCCAATAGATGAAAGCAAGGCGCAGCGCGCTACGATGCAATTTCATGTAACCGCTGGTTCCTTGCCCTGTGTGAGTTAGCGTTCATTATATGTGAGATGCGGGTTTGCATTATTGATCGAAAGACCCGCTGGTTTCATGACCCGCGTCGAAGATAATCGGATTGCTTCGATCCAGGTCCACCCTATCGCTCCAAAGGGCAACTAAGTCTATGTGGTATAACGGTTTTCTCGATCTATCCGGTGGGCAGCTGGTCGCTGTCACCCTGCTGCTCACTCACGTCACCATCGTCGGTGTGACGGTCTATCTGCACCGCTATTCGGCGCACCGCTCGCTGGAGCTGCACCCGGCGCTGAAGCATTTCTTCCGCTTCTGGCTGTGGCTGACCACGGCGATGAACACCCGCGAGTGGACCGCCATCCACCGCAAGCACCACGCCAAGTGCGAGACCGTGGACGATCCGCACAGTCCGGTGCACAAAGGCCTGGGCACGGTGCTGCGCACGGGCGCGGAGCTCTACGCCGAGGAGGCGAAGAACGCCGACACGCTGCGCATCTACGGCAAGAACTGCCCGGACGACTGGATCGAGCGCAACCTCTATTCGCGCTTCCCGGCCGGCGGCATCGCGCTGATGGCGATCATCGACCTGGCGCTGTTCGGCGTGCTCGGCATGACTGTCTGGGCGGTGCAGATGGCCTGGATTCCGATCTGGGCGGCCGGTGTCATCAATGGCCTCGGGCATGCGGTCGGCTATCGCAATTTCGAGTGCCGCGACGCCGCGACCAACCTGGTGCCCTGGGGCATCCTCATCGGCGGTGAAGAGCTGCACAACAATCACCACACCTACCCGAACTCGGCCAAGCTGTCGGTGAAACGCTGGGAGTTCGACCTCGGCTGGGCTTGGATACGGCTGTTCAGCCTGCTTGGTCTGGCCAAGGTGCAACGCGTCGCGCCCATCGCCCACCGCGTCGAAGGCAAGGGCAGTCTGGACATGGACACCGCCATGGCGATCCTCAACAACCGTTTCCAGATCATGGCGCAGTACCGCAAGCTGGTGATCGCGCCGCTGGTGAAGCAGGAGCTGGGCAAGGCTGATGCCTCGATGCGTCACCTGTTCCGGCGCAGCAAGCGCCTGCTGTCGCGCGAGCCGAGCCTGCTGCAGGAAACCCATCATGCGCGCATCGAGAACCTGCTGGCGCACAGCCAGGCACTCAAGGTGATCTACGAGAAGCGCCTGGCGCTGCAGCAGATCTGGGTGCGTACCAGCAGCAACGGCCACGACATGCTCGCGGCGATCAAGGAATGGGTCCACGAAGCGGAGGCCAGCGGCATCCACTCCCTGCGCGAGTTCGCCGAACAGTTGAAGACCTATTCGTTGCGTCCTGCCAGCGTGTGAACCAGTCCACGCCGCGCGTCCGGAACGCACGCGCGGCTGGAACTAAGCCCCCGATCGCCTCTCTCAGTCATGGCCCACTTGCCTGGTGGGTTTTTGTCGTGCCTGTGCGAGGTCAGGGAAATGGATAGCAAGACCACACTTTCGGAACTGCCGGTTCCAGCGGAGACACTGCTCGCGCTGATGCACGCGCAGGGCGAAGTCGCGCGCCTGAGCGAGCGCGAACGCCTGTTCAGCGCCCTGCTGGGCAGCGTCAACGCCGTGCTTTGGGCATTCGACTGGCAGACCCAACGGATGATCTACGTGAGCCCCGCCTACGAACGGATCTTCGGCCGTTCCGCCGCGCTGTTGCTCGCCGACTACGGCGAATGGCGCAACAGCATCTACCCTGACGACCTGGAGTACGCCGAGCAGAGTCTCGCCGAAGCGGTCGAGAAAGGCGCCGCGGAATTTCGCGAGTACCGCATCATCCGCGCCGATGGTCAGATTCGCTGGCTCAGCGACAAGTGCTTCATCAACCGGCAGATCGGCAGCGGCGAATCGCTGACCATCGTCGGCATGGCCGAGGACATCACCGAGAAGAAGCAGCTCGAAGGCGAACTGCAACGCCTGGCGACCACCGACGTGCTCACCAAGAGCAGCAACCGCCGGCATTTCTTCGACTGCGCCCAGCGCGAGTTCGAGCACGCCAACCGCTTCGGCGCACCGCTGGCGTTCCTGCTGCTGGACATCGATGACTTCAAGAAGATCAACGACACCCACGGCCACCAGATGGGCGATCAGGTGCTGCAGCGCATCGCCCAGTGCGGTGCCACGGCGCTGCGCCGCGGCGACCTGTTCGGGCGCATCGGCGGCGAGGAGTTCGCCGCGGTGTTCCCCGGCTGCGACCCGGCGCTGGCGCAGCAGATCGCCGAGCGCCTGCAGCGCGAGGTGCAGCGGCTGATCTTCAGCAGCGCCCAGGGCGAGCCGTTCGGCGTCACCGTCAGCCAGGGACTGGTCAGCCTGCGCATCGAGGATGCGGCCCTCGGCGACCTGTTCGCCCGCGCGGACGCGGCGATGTATCAGGCCAAGCGACAGGGCAAGAATCAGATCGTTCTGGCCTGACCTGTGACCGATTGTCGCGATATCGTTCGCGTTGAACACATCTTGTGATGAATTGTTTTTCGCCGTTCCGCGGCGCTTGACCAGCGTCAAGCCTTGAACGCCTCCCGCAGGCCATCGTCATTTCAAATGACGAGCCTGAGGAGAAAGGCCATGTACAAACCGTTGATGTTAGCCATAGCGATGAGCCTGGGCACGGCTGCCTGGGCGATCAGCCCGACCCCCGGCAACGAACCCATCCAGCCGATCCAGCCCGCCAAGGTGGTCAACGCGAGCAAGGTCGAACTTGGCAAGCAGTTGTTCTTCGATCCGCGGCTGTCCAAGTCCGGCTTCATTTCCTGCAACTCCTGCCACAACCTCAGCATGGGCGGCAGCGACAACCTGCCGACGTCCATCGGCCACAACTGGCACCAGGGGCCGATCAACTCGCCCACCGTGCTCAACTCCAGCATGAACATCGCGCAGTTCTGGGACGGTCGGGCGAAGACGCTCAAGGAACAGGCCGGCGGCCCGATCGCCAACCCCGGCGAGATGGCCTTCTCGCATGAACTGGCGCTCGACGTGCTGCGCTCGATCCCGCAGTACCGCGGGGCGTTCAAGGCGGTGTATGGCGACGATGGCGTGAAGATCGACGACGTCACCGACGCCATCGCGGCCTTCGAGGAAACCCTGGTCACGCCGCACTCGCCGTTCGATCGCTGGCTGCTCGGCGATGCGACCGCCATCAGCAGCACGGCCCAGGAGGGTTACCAGCTGTTCAAGAGCGCCGGTTGCGTGGCCTGCCACAACGGCGCAGCGGTGGGCGGCGGCTCGTTCCAGAAGATGGGCATGGTCGAAGCCTATGCCACCAAGAACAAGGCCGAGGGTGTCGCCGGGCTGACCGGCAAGGATGCCGATCGCATGATGTTCAAGGTGCCGACGCTGCGTAACGTCGAGCTGACCTACCCCTACTTCCATGACGGCGCCTACTGGACGCTGGAAGAGGCGGTGGATGTGATGGCGCGCCTGCAGCTGGGTCGCAAACTGAGCACCGATGAAGTCGGCCAGATCGTCGCCTTCCTCAAGACCCTGACCGGCGATCAGCCGAGCTTCGCCCTGCCGATCCTGCCGCCGTCCACGGCACAAACGCCGCGCCCGCAGCCGTTCCCTGTGGCCAACTGACCGGCCGCGTAACAAAAAGCCCCGCCAATCGGCGGGGCTTTTTTATCGGTCATCGAACGCTCAGGGCGCCGGTTGCTGCTGGGTGATGCAGTGGATGTTGCCGCCACCCAGGAGAATCTCGCGGCCCGGCACCATCACCACGCGGTGCTGCGGGAAAAGCCGCGTGAGGATCGCCTCGGCTTCGTTGTCCAGCGGGTCGTCGAAGCGCGGCGCGACGATACCGCCGTTGACAATCAGGAAGTTCACGTAGGAGGCCGCCAGGCGGATCGACGGATCGCGCGGTTGCGAGCCGAGCGCCTTGTCGACGCCCGCGCACTCTTCGTCGCTGGCGTACAGCGGACCCGGAATCGGCATCTTGTGCACCTGCAACGGACGGCCCTTGGCGTCGCGTGCGTTTTCCAGCACCCGCATCGCCGCCTGGCAGCGCGGGTAGTTGGGGTTTTGCTCGTCGTCGGTCCACGCCAGCAGCACTTCGCCGGGGCGCACGTAGCAGCAGAAGTTGTCGACGTGGCCGTCGGTCTCGTCGTTGTACAGGCCGTCCGGCAACCAGATCACGGTGTCGATGGCCAACTGCTCGGCGAGCACCTGCTCGATCTGCTGACGCGACAGATGCGGGTTGCGGTTACGGTTGAGCAGGCACTCCTCGGTGGTGATCAGGGTGCCTTCGCCGTCCACGTGGATCGATCCGCCCTCGAGCACGAAGCCTTCGGTGTGGTAGCGGTCGCAGCGCTCGATTTCGAGCACCTTTCCCGCTACCTGGCGGTCACGGTTCCAGGGGAAGTAGAGGCCGCCGTCGAGGCCGCCCCAGGCGTTGAAGTCCCAGTCCACCCCGCGCACGCCACCCTTGCCGTCGATGACGAAGGTCGGGCCGCTGTCGCGCACCCAGGCGTCGTCGCTGCTGATCTCGACCACGCGGATGTTGCTGGCGTCGAGTTGCGCGCGGGCGTTCTCGTACTGCTCCGCGGAAACCCCGACGGTCACCGGCTCGAACTGCGCGATGGCCTTGGCCACCGCGGTGAAGGCCGCCTGTGCGGGTTTGCCGCCGAGGCGCCAGTTGTCCGGGCGCTGCGGCCAGATCATCCAGGTCTGACTGTGCGGCGCCCATTCGGCCGGCATGTGAAAGCCGTCGGCGCGCGGGGTGGTGTCGAGTGTCGGCATGTCGCTCTCCGGAAGTCATGTTGGGCGGCCTGCGCCGGTAAATGGCGTTGGACCATGGAGCTCGGGACGGTTCCCGAGCGGTTCGAATGGCAAACTTATAGTCGATAAAGATCGATATTAAAAGGATGTATTAGGGTAATATGCGACTTTTTAAGCAGATCTATACCGATAAAGATCGGATTATGGTCGGCGCGGTAAAAACTCTGGAAGGTAGAGCCCCAGGTAGGCATCGAACACGCGCCGGCCCTCTTCTGCCAGGCGCGGGGTGATCCTGCCGTGTTGCTGCATTGAGCGGGCATAGACCCGGTCGCCCAGTTCCATGGCCAGGGCGAACACCTCGATCTCCGTGGGCAGCGCCGGCAGGACGAAGTGCCGGTCGAACAGCGCCTGCATCAGTCGGCCCAGTTCGAGATCGTGCTGGCGGTCCGCCTGGACCAGCTCGGCGAGGCCGTGTTGGGTGAGGATCAGCTGCCGTGCGGCGGCGTCTTCGGCGTAGATCGCCAGCATGCGCGCCTCGACGATCCGCGAAAGATCGCGCCAGGTGCGCAGGTCTTCGCTGGCGATGGGCTCGGCGAGACAGGCCCGGAAGGCGGCGTGCACCTCGGCGGTGAGCGCCTGGAGCAGGGCGGGAACGCCGGCGAAGAAGTGGTAGACCGAGGACGGCGGGATCTGTGCGCGCTCGGCCACGCTGTACACCGAGAGCCCGCCGACACCCTGTTCGGCCAGCAGGGCGCGCGCGGCGACGAGGATAGCGTCGATCCTCGCCTGGCTGCTGGCGCGGGGTTTGCGGGGTGTGGCGGTGCGCGGCATGCGGCGGTCCTGTGCGGGCGCTATCGAGCGGCGAGCATAGCGAAAAGCCTGTCGCTACGCCCGTCGCCGCCTCACTCGCCGTTGCGAAAGCGCGACCAGACGTCGTCGCGCACGCTGGCGTGGCCGTCCGGCAACGGGTCCAGGGCGAACAGCCGGCGCTTGGTGTCGCGGTCCGGGTAGAGCCCCGGCAGGTCGCGCAGGGCCGGATCGACGAAGCCCTGCGCATCGGCGTTCGGGCTCGGGTAGAGGGTTTCCGCGCTGATCAGCGCGGCCACCTGCGGCTGCATCAGGTAGTCGATGAAGCGATGGGCCAGGTCGGCGTGCGGTGCGTTGGCCGGGATCACCAGGTTATCGATGAACAGCGCCGAGCCTTCCTCGGGAATCACGAAGCGCACCGGCTGCCCGGCCTTGGCGGCGGCAAGGGCGTCGCCGACCCAGGCCAGCGACACGCAGAGCCTGCCGTTCGCCAGGTCGTCGATGTAGCGCTCGCTGTCGACGTACTTCAGCCGTGGCCGTAGCGCGTTCAGGGTTTCGCCTGCGGCGCGCAGGCGAGTGGTCGAACTGCGCGCGAGGCTGTAGCCGGTGTAGTTGAGGAGTATCGAGAGCACCTCGTCCGGCGCGTCGATCACGCTCATTCCGCAGCCCGCCAGGCGCGCGCTCTGCACCGGGTCGAAGAGCAGGCTCCAGCTGTTCGGCAGCGGGCCTCCGTAGGCGGCCTCGGCTTTCGGCTGGTTGATCGCCAGGCCGACCGAACCCCACAGATAGGGCACCGCGTAACGGTTCTGCGGATCGAACGCGGCGAGTTTGTTCAGCAGCGGCTTGTCCAGGTGCCTGCGGTTCGGCAACCGGGCGAAATCCAGCGGCTGCAGACGCTTCTCGCGGATCAGCTTCGGCAACGCGTCGTGGGACGGCACGGCGACGTCGATGGCGTCGCCGGCATGCAGACGCTGCAGCAGTTCCTCGGCGGTGGCGTAGGTGTGGTAGTCGACGTGGATGCCGCTGTCGCGCTCGAAGTTTTCCAGTACCTGCGGCGCGATGTAGTCGTTCCAGTTGTAGACGGTGATGCTGGGGCCGGACGGCGTGGACTCGGTGGCGAACGCCAGCAACGGCGTCAGGGCGAACAGCAGCGAGATACGGCGAAGCATTGAAACCCTCCCTGGTTGACGATGCGCGGCAAAGCGCCGCCGAGAACCGTCCGTTGCGGCGCGTGGCCAGGCGGTCTTCGACGTTGGCGGTGCCGGGAGGAACGCCGGCGAGGCCGGCGTCGGGCCCCTAGACGGTATGCAGGTACCAGTTGTATTCGAGGTCGGAGATCGAGTGCTCGAACTCTTCCAGCTCGCTTTCCTTGCAGGCGACGAAGATGTCGATGTAGTCGGGGCTGATGTACTTCGCCATCACCTCGCTGTCGTCCAGCTCGCGCAATGCATCGCGCAGGTTGTTCGGCAGGCTCTGCTCGTTCTGCTCGTAGGAGTTGCCCTCGATCGGCTCGCCCGGCTCGATCTCGTTGGTCAGCCCGTGGTGCACGCCGGCCAGCAGCGCCGCCATCAGCAGGTACGGGTTGGCATCCGCGCCGGCGACGCGTTGCTCGATACGCACCGCTTCCGGGCTACCGGTCGGCACGCGCAACGCCACGGTACGGTTGTCGAGCCCCCAGCATGGCGAATTCGGCACGTAGAACTGCGCGCCGAAGCGGCGGTAGGAGTTCACGTTCGGGCAGAGGAAGGCCATCGAGGCGCCCATGGTCTCCAGCACACCGCCGATCGCGTGACGCAAAGCGGCGTTCTGCTGGGGATCATCGCTGGCGAAGATGTTCTTGCCGTCTTTGTCGAGGATCGAGATGTGCACGTGCAGGCCGTTGCCTGCCTGGCCCGGGTAGGGCTTGGCCATGAAGGTGGTGTCCATCTCATGGTCGTAGGCGATGTTCTTGATCAGCCGCTTGAGCAGCACCGCGTAGTCGCAGGCCTTGATCGGATCGGCGACGTGGTGGAGGTTGACTTCGAACTGCGCCGGGGCACTTTCCTTGACGATGGCGTCGGCCGGGATGCCCTGCTCCTTGGCGCCTTCGAGGATGTCCTGGAGGCAGTCGACGTATTCGTCCAGGTCGTCGATCAGGTAGACCTGGGTCGAGTGCGGGCGTTTGCCTGAGATCGGCGAGCGCGGCGGCTGCGGACGGCCGTTCACGTTCTCCTGGTCGATGAGGTAGAACTCCAGCTCGAACGCCGCGCAAATGGTCAGGCCCATCGCGTCGAACTTCTCCACCACCTGGCGCAGCACCTCGCGCGGGTCGGCGAAGAACGGCTTGCCGTCGAGCTCGTGCATGGTCATCAGCAGCTGCGCGGTGGGGCGCTTCTGCCAGGGCTCGTTGCTCAGGGTATTGGGGATCGGAAAGCAGATGCGGTCGGCGTCGCCGATGTCCAGGCCGAGGCCGGTGCTTTCTACGGTGGAGCCGTTGATATCGAGGGCGAAGAGCGAGGCGGGGAGGTTGATGCCCTTTTCGTAAACCTTGTGGAGGCTGGTTCGTTCGATGCGCTTGCCGCGCACCACGCCATTCATATCTGCGATCAGGAGGTCGACGAACAGGACCTCAGGATGTTCCTTAAGGAATGCGTTCGCTTCGTTGAGCTGAACGGCACGCGGGGGTACCGACATGATGCAACACCTATATTGTTAAAAATATCAATCATGCGACTGATGTGAAGGGAGTCAATCCGAATCCCCCTGTGATGTCAATAGTGCCCCATATTGCCCTAAAAAGGAGCCTTGCGGCCATCTTTGGGGCGTTTCAGGGCATTGCGATGGGCCTGAAAACCCGGTTTACAGCGCCGCCCGACACGGGTGTGTTATATTTTTTACAGAAGTGTTGTGTAAAAAAATGAACAACGCTACTCTCCGGGAGAACCCCAGACAGCAAACAATCGGGTGTCCCATGCCTCGCCTGCCGTTGATCGGCGTCACCGCGTGCACCAAGCAGATCGGCCTCCATCCCTATCATATCGCCGGCGACAAATATGTCCGCGCGGTGGCCGTCGGTGCCCAGGGTTTGCCCCTGATCATCCCTTCGCTGGCCGAGCTGATCGACCAGCCGACCCTGTTGGAAAATCTAGACGGTCTGTTGTTCACCGGCTCGCCTTCCAACGTCGAACCTCATTATTACGGTGGCCCCGCCAGCGCGCCCGGTACGCCCCACGATAGCCTGCGCGACCGCACCACGCTGCCGCTGATCCGCGCGGCACTGGCGGCCGGCGTGCCGATCCTCGGCATCTGCCGCGGCTTCCAGGAGATGAACGTCGCGCTCGGCGGCAGCCTGCACCAGAAGGTCCATGAGGCTGGCCCGTTCCAGGATCACCGCGAGCCGGAGAACGAGCCGGTCGAGGTGCAATACGCACCCAGTCATGCGCTGCACGTGCAGCCCGGCGGCGTGCTCGCCGGGCTCGGCCTGGCGGCGCAGATTCAGGTCAACTCCATCCACGGCCAGGGTATCGACCGCCTGGCGCCCGGCCTGCGCGTAGAGGCCACGGCCCCCGACGGGCTGATCGAAGCCTTCTCCGCCATCGATGCGCGGAGTTTCGCCCTCGGCGTGCAATGGCACCCGGAGTGGCAGGTGCTTTCAAATCCGGATTATCTCGCCATCTTCCAGGCCTTTGGTGAGGCTTGCAGGGAGAGGGCGGGGCAACGCTGAGCGACGACTTTCTGCGCTTTTTCCGTTGCGCTGACCACCCCGGTCGGCGCTACGCTGGGAGCTGCAGCGCTTGCCGCGACGCAAACAACCCTGAGGTCTTTATGACTACCAAGCTCGACCAGCTGACCAGCTGGCTGAAAGAACGCAAAATCACCGAAGTTGAATGCCTTATCGGCGACCTGACCGGGATCGCCCGGGGCAAGATCTCGCCGACCAACAAGTTCCTCGACGAAAAGGGCATGCGCCTTCCGGAGAGCGTGCTGTTGCAGACGGTCACCGGCGACTACGTCGAGGACGACATCTATTACAACCTGCTCGACCCGGCGGACATCGACATGTTCTGCCGCCCGGACGAGAACGCGGTGTACCTGGTGCCCTGGGCCATCGAGCCCACCGCGATGGTCATCCACGACACCTTCGACAAGATGGGCAACCCCATCGAACTGTCGCCGCGCAACATCCTCAAGAAGATTCTCAAGCTCTACACCGACAAGGGCTGGCAGCCGATCGTGGCGCCGGAGATGGAGTTCTACCTGACCAAGCGTTGCGAAGATCCCGACCTGCCGTTGCAGGTGCCGCTGGGCCGCTCGGGGCGTCCGGAAACCGGGCGGCAGTCGTTCTCCATCGATGCGGCGAACGAGTTCGATCCGCTGTTCGAGGACATGTACGACTGGTGCGAACTGCAGGGCCTGGACCTGGACACGCTGATCCACGAGGAAGGCCCGGCGCAGATGGAGATCAACTTCCGTCACGGCGACGCGCTGCACCTGGCCGACCAGATCCTGGTGTTCAAGCGGACCATGCGCGAGGCGGCGCTCAAGCACAACGTCGCCGCCACCTTCATGGCCAAGCCGATCACCGACGAGCCAGGCAGCGCGATGCACCTGCACCAGAGCATCGTCGACATCAAGACCGGCAAGAACATCTTCTCCAACGAAGACGGTTCGATGAGCGAGCTGTTCCTGCACCACATCGGCGGCCTGCAGAAATTCATCCCCGAGCTGCTGCCGCTGTTCGCCCCCAACGTGAACTCTTTCCGCCGCTTCCTGCCGGATACCTCGGCCCCGGTGAACGTCGAGTGGGGCGAGGAGAACCGCACCGTCGGCCTGCGCGTGCCGGAGTCCAATCCGCAGAACCGCCGCGTGGAAAACCGCCTGGCCGGCGCCGACGCCAACCCGTACCTGGCCATCGCCGCCAGCCTGCTGTGCGGCTACATCGGCATGGTCGAGGGCATCCGTCCGAGCGCGCCGGTCAAGGGCCGCGGCTACGAGCGCCGCAACCTGCGCCTGCCGCTGACCATCGAGGACGCCCTCGAGCACATGGAAGGCTGCAAGGCACTGGAGAAATACCTCGGCGCCAAGTTCATCACCGGCTACGTGGCGGTGAAGCGCGCCGAGCATGAAAACTACAAGGGGGTGACCAGCTCGTGGCAACGCGAGTTCCTGCTGCGCTCGGTCTGACCCGCCGGCCGCCGCCCCGCGCGGCGGCCAACCGCAATCAGGAGGAATGTCCATGCAACCGATCAAGAATGCGCAGACCCAGCAGTGGCAAGCGCTCAGCCGCGATCACCATCTGCCGCCGTTCACCGACTACAAGCAGCTCAACGCCAAGGGCGCGCGGATCATCACCCGCGCCGACGGCGTCTATATCTGGGACAGCGAGGGCAACAAGATCCTCGACGGCATGGCCGGCCTGTGGTGCGTCAACGTCGGTTACGGGCGCAAGGAACTGGCCGATGCGGCCTACAAGCAGATGCAGGAGCTGCCGTTCTACAACCTGTTCTTCCAGACCGCCCACCCGCCGGTGATCGAACTGGCCAAGGCGATCGCCGACATCGCCCCGGAAGGCATGAACCACGTGTTCTTCACCGGTTCCGGCTCGGAAGCCAACGACACCGTGCTGCGCATGGTTCGTCACTACTGGGCGACCAAGGGCAAGCCGTCGAAGAAGGTGGTGATCGGTCGCTGGAACGGCTACCACGGCTCCACCGTCGCCGGAGTCAGCCTGGGCGGAATGAAGGCTCTGCACGGTCAGGGCGACCTGCCTATTCCCGGCATCGTCCACATCGACCAGCCGTACTGGTACGGCGAGGGCGGCGACCTGTCGGCCGAAGCGTTCGGCATCAAGGTCGCCGAGCAACTGGAGCAGAAGATTCTCGAGCTCGGCGTGGACAACGTCGCGGCCTTCATCGCCGAGCCGATCCAGGGCGCCGGCGGGGTCATCGTGCCGCCGGACTCCTACTGGCCGAAGATTCGCGAAATCCTCGCCCGCTACGACATCCTGTTCGTCGCCGACGAGGTCATCTGCGGTTTCGGCCGCACCGGCGAGTGGTTCGGCAGCCAGCATTACGGCAACGCACCGGACCTGATGCCGATCGCCAAGGGCCTGACCTCCGGCTACATCCCCATGGGCGGCGTGATCGTGCGCGACGAGGTCGTCGAAGTGCTCAACCACGGCGGCGAGTTCTACCACGGCTTCACCTACTCCGGGCATCCGGTAGCGGCGGCGGTAGCGCTGGAAAACCTGCGCATCCTCAAGGAGGAACGCATCGTCGAAACGGTCAAGGCGGAAACGGCACCATACTTGCAAAAACGTTGGCGGGAGCTGGCTGATCACCCGCTGGTGGGCGAAGCCCGCGGCGTCGGCATGGTCGGAGCGCTGGAACTGGTGAAGAACAAGGCGACCCGCGAGCGCTTCGGCGACCTGGGCGTCGGCATGCAATGCCGCGAACACTGCTTCAACAACGGTCTGATCATGCGGGCCGTCGGCGACACCATGATCATTTCGCCGCCGCTGGTGATCAGCAAGGCGGAGATCGATGAACTGGTGACCAAGGCGCGCACCTGCCTCGATCTCACCGCCAGCGCCGTGCTGGGTTGAGAGGCGAGGGCGCGGGAATGACTTTTGCCTCGGCAGTGACTTTTGCCACGGCGAACGTTGTAAACGCGCCCCGTCCCTTGCCAGACTGCGCAGGCGCTGGTCGGGCTCACCCTGGGGGTGACGGGAGCCAGGCTCGGACTTTTCAGACAACAGGAGCTGTAGGCATGAAAAAAATCGGCAAGACCCTTCTCGCCTTGTCCCTCGCGGGCATGGCGTTCAGCGCGGCGCAGGCCGACGACAAAGTCCTCCACGTGTACAACTGGTCCGACTACATCGCCGAAGACACCATCGCCAAGTTCACCGCGGAAACCGGCATCAAGGTCGTCTACGACGTCTACGACAGCAACGAAGTGCTCGAAGCCAAGCTGCTCGCCGGCAAGGCTGGCTACGACGTGGTGGTGCCGTCCAACTCCTTCCTGGCCAAGCAGATCAAGGCCGGCGTCTACCAGCCGCTGGACAAGTCCAAGCTGCCGAACTGGAAAAACCTCAACCCCGACCTGATGAAAACCCTGGAAATCAGCGACCCGGGCAACCAGTACGCGATTCCCTACCTGTGGGGCACCATCGGCATCGGCTACAACGCCGACAAGGTCAAGGCCGCGCTGGGCGACAACGCGCCGGTCGATTCCTGGGACCTGGTGTTCAAGCCGGAAAACATCGCCAAGCTCAAGGGCTGCGGCGTGAGCTTCCTCGATTCGCCGACCGAAATCCTGCCGGCCGCCCTGCACTACCTGGGCTACAAGTCGGACAGCCAGGACCCCAAGGAGCTCAAGGAAGCCGAGGCGCTGTTCCTCAAGGTGCGTCCGTCGATCACCTATTTCCACTCCTCGAAGTACATCGGCGACCTCGCCAACGGCAACATCTGCGTGGCCATCGGTTACTCGGGCGACATCTACCAGGCCAAATCCCGCGCCGAAGAAGCCAAGAACGGCGTGAAGGTGCTGTACAACATCCCGAAAGAAGGCGCCGGTGCCTTCTTCGACACCGTGGCGATTCCGAAAGACGCGGAAAACCCGGAAGGCGCGCTGAAGTTCATCAACTTCCTGCTCAAGCCGGACGTGATCGCCGAGATCAGCAACTACGTGTCCTACCCCAACGGCAACGCCGCCGCCACCGAACTGGTGGACGAGGCAATCCGCACCGACCCGGGCATCTACCCGACGCCTGAGGTGATGAAGCAGCTCTACGCCTTCCCGGACCTGCCGGCGAAAGTGCAGCGCGCGATGACCCGCAGCTGGACCGCCATCAAGTCGGGCAAGTAAGCAGCAATGGTCTCCGGCGCGTTCTGCCAACAGCGGAGCGTTCGCCGGCGGCCGTGACGTGCCGCGGCGCCAGCTGCGGCGTTCCACCCCTCGCACACGGCGTCCGCCAGGCGGAGACCGGATGCGTGCAAGGCTGACCGCGAACCGGGCCGCGAGGCTCCGACGACTGACCAAGGAACGAGGAAATACGTGTGAAAATCGATTTCCACAAAACGCTGCTCGGCGCCGCCATGACCCTCGGGTTGATCGCCACCGCCCAGGCCGAATCCACCGTCCACATCTACAACTGGTCCGACTACATCGGCGAAACCACCCTCGCCGACTTCGAGAAGGCCACCGGCATCAAGCCGATCTATGACGTCTTCGACTCCAACGAAACCCTCGAAGGCAGGCTGCTCGCCGGCCGCACCGGGTTCGACGTGGTCGTGCCGTCCAACCACTTCCTCGGCAAGCAGATCAAGGCCGGGGCATTCCAGAAGCTCGACAAGTCGCAGCTGCCCAACTGGAAGAATCTCGATCCCAAGCTGCTCAAGCAGCTCGAGGTCAACGACCCCGGCAACCAGTACGCGGTGCCGTACATGTGGGGCACCACCGGCATCGGCTACAACGTCGACAAGATCAAGGAAGCGCTCGGCGTCGACCACATCGACTCCTGGGCCACCGTGTTCGAGCCGGAAAACATGAAGAAGCTGAGCAAGTGCGGCGTGTCCTTCCTCGATTCCGGGGATGAAGTGCTGCCGGCGATGCTCAACTACATGGGCATGTCCCCGGCCAGCCAGAGCGCCGAGGAATACAAGAAGGCCGAGGCCAAGCTGCTCGCCGTGCGCCCCTACGTGACCTATTTCCACTCCTCGAAGTACATCGGCGACCTGGCCAACGGCAACATCTGCGTCGCGGTGGGCTTCTCCGGCGACATCTTCCAGGCCAAGTCGCGCGCCGAAGAGGCCGGCAAGGGCGTCAACATCGCCTACGCCATCCCCAAGGAAGGCGCCAACCTGTGGTTCGACATGATGGCGATCCCGGCCGACGCGAAGAACGTCAAGGAGGCGCATGCCTTCATGAACTACATCATGCAGCCGGAGGTGGTGGCGAAGATCAGCGACTACGTCGGCTACGCCAACCCGACTCCGGCGTCCGGCCCGCTGATGGACCAGGAGGTCCTGAACAATCCCGGTATCTATCCGCCGCAGGAGGTCCTCGACAAGCTCTACGTTCAGGCCGAGCTTCCGCCCAAGGTCCTGCGCATGCAGACCCGTAGCTGGACCACCATCAAGACTGGCAAGTGAGTGTCCGCCCGGCCTTCTGGCCGGGCTCTATTTTTCCCGGGAGTTAGCCCATGGCCGTTGCCTCCAGCGCCTACAAGAAAGCCCTCGAGGGCGACCAGCAGCCGAAAGAAGTGCTGGTGAAAATAGACCGCATCACCAAGAAATTCGATGAAACCGTCGCCGTCGACGACGTCTCGCTGACCATCAACCGCGGCGAGATATTCGCCCTGCTGGGCGGCTCGGGCTCGGGCAAGTCGACACTGCTGCGCATGCTCGCCGGCTTCGAGCGGCCCACCGAGGGGCGCATCCTGCTGGACGGCGTGGACATCACCGACATGCCGCCCTACGAGCGGCCGATCAACATGATGTTCCAGTCCTACGCGCTGTTCCCGCACATGACCGTGGCGCAGAACATCGCCTTCGGCCTCAAGCAGGACAAGCTGTCCAAGGAGCAGATCGACGAGCGTGTCGAAGAAATGCTCAAGCTGGTGCACATGACCCAGTACGCCAAGCGCAAGCCGCACCAGCTCTCCGGCGGCCAGCGCCAGCGCGTGGCGCTGGCCCGTTCGCTGGCCAAGCGGCCGAAGCTGTTGCTGCTCGACGAGCCGATGGGGGCGCTGGACAAGAAGCTGCGCTCGCAGATGCAGCTCGAGCTGGTGCAGATCATCGAGCGCGTCGGCGTGACCTGCGTGATGGTGACCCACGACCAGGAAGAGGCCATGACCATGGCCCAGCGGATCGCCATCATGCACCTCGGCTGGATCGCCCAGATCGGCAGCCCGGTGGACATCTACGAGACCCCGGCGAGTCGGCTGGTCTGCGAGTTCATCGGTAACGTCAACCTGTTCGACGGCGAGATCGTCACCGATGACGCCGACCACGCGGTGATCGACTGTCCCGCCCTGGACAACCCGATCTACATCGGCCACGGCATCAGTACCCGCGCCCAGGAAACCAGGATGACCTACGCCCTGCGTCCGGAAAAACTGCTGATCGCCAGCCAGCTGCCGGCCGATCACGAACACCCGACCTACAACTGGTCCAACGGTATCGTGCACGACATCGCCTACCTCGGCGGCCACTCGGTGTACTACATCAAGCTGGCGTCCGGGCAGATCGTCCAGGCCTTCATCGCCAACGCCGAGCGTCGCGGCAAGCGGCCGACCTGGGACGATCCGGTCGTGGTCTACTGGGAGGACGATAGCGGCGTGGTGCTGCAGTCATGAGCAAACTCACGAACCCACTCAATGACCGCGGGATCGTGGTCGTCGCGGCGGCGCTGGTGATCATCGGCGCGGTGACGCTGCTCAATCTGATCGGTCCGGCCGGGACCTTCTGGCAGGCGCTCGGGCTGTCGATCAACCAGATCTGCACGCTGCTGGTGGTGCTGGCGACCGTGGCCGCGGTGTACGTCGGCGTGGCGCTGCTGTTCAGCCGCTTCAGCCACCTGAATCCGGGGCGCGCGGCGGTGGTCAGCGGGCCGTTCCTGTGGCTGTTCCTGTTCTTCCTGCTGCCGTTCTTCATCGTCCTGAAGATCAGCTTCGCCGAAGCCGACGTGGCGATCCCGCCGTATACCGAGATCTACAGCTACGCCGAGCAGAAGCTGGAAATCATCCTCAACCTGGGTAACTACCTGTTCCTCACCGAGGACGAGCTGTACCTGGCGGCGTACCTCGGCTCGTTGAAGATGGCGGCGATCAGCACCGTCGTCTGCCTGCTGATCGGCTACCCGATGGCCTACGCCATGGCGCGGGCGAAGAAGGAGTCGCAGACCACGCTGCTGCTGCTGATCATGATGCCGACCTGGACCGCGATCCTGATCCGCGTCTACGCCTGGATGGGCATCCTCAGCAGCAACGGCCTGCTCAATGGCTTCCTGCTCGATATCGGCCTGATCGATACACCGCTGCGGATTCTCAACACCAACCTGGCGGTATACATCGGCGTGGTCTATTCGTACCTGCCGTTCATGATCCTGCCCCTCTTCGCAAACCTGGTGAAGCACGACCACAGCCTGCTGGAAGCCGCGTCCGACCTGGGCTCGAGCAATCTGAACAACTTCTGGAAGATCACCGTGCCGCTGTCGAAGAACGGCATCATTGCCGGCAGCATGCTGGTGTTCATCCCGGTGGTCGGCGAGTTCGTCATCCCCGAACTGCTCGGCGGGCCGGAGACGCTGATGATCGGCAAGGTGCTCTGGCAGGAGTTCTTCAACAACCGCGACTGGCCGGTTGCGTCCGCCCTGGCGGTGGTGATGTTGGCGGTGCTGATCGTGCCGATCATCCTCTTCAACAGGAACCAGGCCAAAGAGCTGGAGGGCAAGGCATGAAGAACTTCCGCCTGACCACGCTCATGCTCTGGGCCGGACTACTGTTCATCTATGCGCCCATGCTGATCCTGGTGATCTACTCGTTCAACGCGTCCAAGCTGGTCACCGTATGGGGCGGCTGGTCCGTGAAGTGGTACGCCGGTCTGCTCGACAACAGCCAACTGATGGGCGCGGTAATGCGCTCTCTGGAGATCGCCTGCTACACAGCCATCGCGGCGGTGGTGCTGGGCACCATGGCGGCCTTCGTGCTCACCCGCATCCCGCAGTTCCGCGGGCGCACGCTGTTCGGTGGCCTGGTCACCGCGCCGTTGGTGATGCCGGAAGTGATCACCGGTCTGTCGTTGCTGCTGCTCTTCGTGGCCATGGCGCAACTGATCGGCTGGCCTCAGGAGCGCGGCATCGTCACCATCTGGATCGCCCATACCACGTTCTGCGCGTCCTACGTGGCGATCGTGGTGTCGGCGCGGCTGCGCGAGCTGGACCTGTCCATTGAGGAAGCGGCGATGGACCTCGGCGCGCGGCCGTGGAAAGTGTTCCTGCTGATCACCATTCCGATGATCGCGCCGTCCCTGGCGGCGGGCGGCATGATGTCCTTCGCGCTGTCGCTCGACGACCTGGTGCTCGCCAGCTTCGTGTCCGGGCCCGGCTCCACGACCCTGCCGATGGAGGTGTTCTCCGCCGTGCGCCTGGGCGTGAAGCCGGAGATCAACGCCGTCGCCAGCCTGATCCTGTTGGTGGTGTCGATCTTCACCTTTTTCGCCTGGTTCTTCGCCCGACGCGCCGAGGAGAAGCGCAAGCGCGCGATCCAGCAGGCGATGGAAGCGGAAACCGGCGGGCAGAGCTGGCGTCCGCAGGCGGCGCCTGTGTCGCCGCCCAGCCAGGGCTGAGTCGACCGCCACGGAAAAGGGCCACGCGAGTGGCCCTTTTTTCATCCGGCGAACGGCACCGTGTCAGCTGCGGTCGGCCAGCACGCCGATCAGGAAGAACACCAGCAGCAACACCGGCGCCAGCGTGTAGTTGTTGAAGTAGCCGAGGCCCTTGGCCACCCAGGGCGTGAAGAAGACCATCGCCAGGCCATAGCCCACGGCGCAGACCAGCACGAAGATCAGCGTGCGCAGGACGAAGTTCAGGCTGCCGACCGAGCGTTGCACCCAGGCGTTGATCGACGGGCCGAACTGCACCAGCAGCGTCGCCATCAGCGCCATGGCGATCTCGGAAAGGTGCCCGCGGCACCAGCGCGAGAGGGTGGCGATCAGGTCGAGTACGAAGTCCATGCATGCTCCTTGAGTGGGGGTGGACGGGGCGCGCTCAGGTCCGTGCACGGTCCGGCGAGCGAGGGTCGGGAAGGCGAAAAACCCAGGGCGTGGAGTTTACGGGGTGCCAATGCGCATTACCCGCTCCGCTCGCCCTGCGCACCGCGCTGAAATGCGTCTGCCGCAAGCCGCTTTTCGACACACTCATGTGGGCGCCTGGACCTTCAGGGCAGGAAGCGCTGCAGCAGATCGTTAAGGAACAGCTGGCCATGCGCGGTGGGCCGCAGCCGGCCCCGGTCTTCATCCAGCAGGCCGGCCTGGCGTGCCCCGGCGCAGGCACTGGCGATGCTCGACAGCGGCAGGCCGGTGCGTTCGGTGAAGCGCTCGGCCGGCACGCCATCGACCAGGCGCAGGGCGTTCATCATGAACTCGAACGGCAGGTCCTCGGCGAGCAGCCGCTTCTCGCCGGCCTGGAAGGGTTTGCCGGCATCCAGGTAATCCTTCGGCAGACGGGTCTTCCAGGTGCGGCGGATATCGCCGTTCGGGCCGCTGAGCTTGGCGTGGGCGCCGGCGCCGATGCCGAGGAAGTCGCCAAAGCTCCAGTAGTTCAGGTTGTGCCGCGCCTGGCGCCCGGGCCGGGCGTAGGCCGAGGTTTCGTACTGCACATAGCCGTGTTCGGCGAGCAGCGCCTGGCCGGCTTCCTGGATATCCCACAGGGTGTCGTCCTCGGGCAGCTCCGGCGGCTGGCTCCAGAACACCGTGTTCGGCTCCATGGTCAGCTGATACCAGGACAGGTGCGTCGGCGCCTGGGCGATGGCGATGCGCAGGTCGGCCAGCGCGTCCTCCAGCGACTGCTGCGGCAGGCCGTGCATGAGGTCGAGGTTGAAGTTGTCAAAGCCGGCGGCGCGGGCCATGTCGGCGGCGCGGATTGCCTCGTCGCCGTCGTGGATACGCCCCAGCGCCTTGAGCTTCGCGGCCTGGAAACTCTGCACGCCGATCGACAGGCGATTGATGCCCAGCGCGCGGTAGTCGACGAACTTGGCCTGCTCGAAGGTGCCGGGATTGGCTTCCAGGGTGATCTCGATGTCCTCGGCGAACGGCACGCGACGCTCGACGCCCCGCAGCAGACGCCCCAGCGCGCGGGCGGAAAACAGGCTCGGGGTGCCGCCGCCGAAGAAGATCGAACTCAGCGGACGGCCGTGGACATGGACCAGATCGAGCTCAAGGTCCGCCAGCAGGGCATCGACGTAGGCGTCTTCCGGAAGCTCGGGGCCGGCGGCGTGGGAGTTGAAGTCGCAGTACGGGCATTTGCGCACGCACCAGGGAATGTGGATGTACAGCGCCAGGGGCGGGAGCTGGAACCGTGGGCCCTGGGCCGCGCCCTCCGGGGCGGGGGACGCGGGCACCGGCTTCATTCCAGGCCCAGGCGCTGCTTCAACAACGCCATCGCCAGCGCGCGGTGGCTGATCTGGTTCTTCTCGACCGGGCCCAGCTCGGCGCTGGAGCAGTTGCGCTCTGGCACCCAGAACAGCGGGTCGTAGCCGAAGCCGTGGGCGCCGCGCGCTTCGTTGAGGATGCGGCCGTGCCAGAGCCCTTCGCAGAGGATCGGCAACGGGTCGTCGGCATGCCGCACCAGCGCCAGGCAGCAGACGAACTGCGCGCCGCGCTCGGCTTCCGGCACGTCCTTGAGCGCCAGCAGCAACTTGGCATTGTTCGCCGCATCGCCCTGGCCGTCGGCATAGCGCGCCGAATAGATGCCCGGCGCGCCGCCGAGGACGTCCACGGCCAGCCCGGAATCGTCGGCCAGCGCCGGCAATCCGGACAGCCGCGCGGCGTTGCGCGCCTTGAGGATGGCGTTCTCGACGAACGACAGGCCGGTTTCCTCCGGTTCCACCGGACTGAACTCGCCCACCGAGCGCAGCTTCACGCTGGCGCCTAGCATGGCCTGGAGTTCCTTGAGTTTGCCGGCGTTGTGGCTGGCGAGGACCAGTTCGTTGAACATGTTCATTCGTCCGGAAAGATTTCCTGGGAGAAGTCGAGGCTTTGCTCGGCGCCGCCGGCGGCCTTGACCTTCAGCGAGAAGGCGAGCATTTCCCGCGACTCGATGGGGAACTGCGCGAGGTAGTAGATCGAGTCGCCCTCCCGGACCTGGCGGAAGGTCAGCGCGGTGCGCTTGCCGAGCAGGTCCTTCACTTCGCCACGCACCTCGCCGGCGACGGGCTTGCCGGCCTCGACCAGGGCGACGTTGAGCACACCCTGCTGCTTGCTGCGTACCAGGCCGGCCGCGGCGGCCACGTCCGGCTGCAGGAAGCTGGAGTTGAACGCACTGTAATGCACGTCCAGCGCGCCGAAGCTTTGCTTGCGTTCGGCCAGCGCCGGCACGGCGAGGCAGAGGGCTACGAGGAACAGGGTCAGGCGGCGCATGGTCGGGGCTCCAGGGTGATGATCGGGATTCAGACGGCGATCAGCGCGTCGGCCACGCTCGGGCCGCAGACCCGGTAGATGCCGATCTCGCCGAGCAGGTTGGGCCACAGCCGGCTGCCGAGGCTGTGGCGGTGCTCGCGGTCGACCGCCAGGCGGTCCTGAACGCGCACCTGCAACTTGTGGCAGAGCGCCTCGAAGTCCTCGAAGGTGCAGAAGTGGATGTTCGGCGTGTTGTACCAGGTGTACGGCAGGAAATCCGACACCGGCATGCGGCCCTTGCTCGCCAGGTACCAGCGGCAGCGCCAGTGGCCGAAGTTGGGGAAGGTGATGATGCAGGTCTTGCCGACCCGCAGCATTTCTTCCAGCACCTTGTCCGGGTAGTGCATGGCCTGCAGCGACTGGGTCATCACCACCACGTCGAAGCTGTTGCTGGCGAAGTTGCCGAGGCCCTTGTCGAGGTCCTGCTCGATGACGTTGACGCCCTTGCGCACGCATTCGGCGATGTTGCCGGGGTCGATTTCCAGCCCGTAGCCGCTCACCGACTTGTTGTCGCGCAGCCAGGCGAGCAGTTCGCCGTTGCCGCAGCCGAGGTCGAGCACGCGGCTGCCGGCGGGAATCCAGTCCTGGATGATGTCGAGGTCGGCGCGCATGGTTACACCAGAATCCGGTTCATGTAGCCGCCGAACGCCTGCAGGTAGCGCGGGATCGGCATGAGGAAGGCGTCGTGGCCCTGCGGGGCGTCGATTTCCAGGTAGCTGACGTTCTTCTTCGCGGCGATCAGCGCCTCGACGATTTCCCGCGAGCGGGCCGGCGAGAAGCGCCAGTCGGTGGTGAAGGACATCACGCAGAAGTCCGCCTCGACCTTCGCCAGGGTCCGCGCCAGGTCGCCGCCGTGGGCCGCCGCCGGGTCGAAGTAGTCCAGCGCCTTGGTCATCAGCAGGTAGGTGTTGGCGTCGAAGCGCCCGGAGAATTCCTCGCCCTGGTAGCGCAGGTAGCTTTCCACCTGGAACTCGACGCTGTGGAAGTCGTAGTTGAGCTTGTCGGTCTTCAGCTCGCGGCCGAATTTCTCGCCCATCGCGTCATCCGACAGGTAGGTGATGTGGCCGACCATGCGCGCCAGCATCAGCCCGCGCTTGGGGATCACGCCCTGTTCCTGGAAATGCCCGCCGTGGAACTGCGGGTCGGAGAGGATCGCCTGGCGCGAGACTTCGTTGAAGGCGATGTTCTGCGCCGAGAGCTTCGGCGCCGAGGCGATCGCCAGGCAGTGGCGGATGCGCTGCGGGTAGCTGATCGCCCATTGCATCGCCTGCATGCCGCCGAGGCTGCCACCCACCACCGCCGCCCACTGGGCGATGCCCAATGCATCGGCGAGGCGCGCCTGGCTGTTCACCCAGTCCTCGACCGTCACCACCGGGAAGTCGGCGCCATACGGACGGCCGCTGGCCGGATTGATGCTGCCGGGGCCGGTCGAGCCGTTGCAGCCGCCGAGGTTGTTCAGCGAGACGACGAAGAACTTGCGCGTGTCGATGGCCTTGCCCGGGCCGATGCAGCTGTCCCACCAGCCGGGCTTGCGCTCGCTGTCGCTGTGGTAGCCGGCGGCATGGTGATGGCCGGACAGGGCATGGCAGATCAGCACGGCGTTGCTGCGCGCCGCGTTCAGTTCGCCGTAGGTTTCGTAGACCAACTGATAGCCGTTCAGATCGCGTCCGCAGGCCAGCGCCAGCGGCTCGCTGAACGTCATCACCTGCGGGCTGACCAGACCGACCGAATCATCGGGGAAGACGGATGACATCGACCCTGCTCTCGCGGAAATAAGGCGGCAAAGTCTAAAGGGAAGCGCCGGGCAATTCACCCTGTATCGGCGCAGCGGGAAATCGCGCGGCGGGCGCCGCCGAGCGTTGCGGTCAGAGGCGCATCGCTCCCGGCAGGCTGACCACCTTGGCCTGGCGCTGGATCGGCGCCGGGCGGCGGAGGACGCGCAGCATCTCGTTGGCCTGGGCCAGCTGTTTCTCCAGGTCGGCGAGATAGCGCTCGAGCACCTGACCGCGCTGGCGCACCTGCCGGGAGCGCTGGGCCAGCTCGCGCAGTTGCAGCATGTGACCCTCGAGCGCCTGCTTGTGCTCCAGGGCGTGCTGCAGCAACGGCGTCAGCGCATCGCTCGCCCATTGTTCGGCGGCCTGGCGCAGGCGCCGGTGCAGGCCGATAACTTCCTGGGCAAGGGTGGCGAAGAAGCGCCGGGTCAGCGCGCGCTGTTCGGTGAATAGGGTTTTCGGGTGCAGGCGGAACTGGTCGGCCTTGACCCGCAACTGGTGCAGTTCGCGCAGGTAGCGGCTGGCGTCGAAGCGCGGCGCGTCGATCCCGTGCAGCGGGTTTTCTTCGTTGTGCCGCCGGTAGAGGGCGCCGACCATCTTATTGGCCATCTCGGCCTCCTGCTGCAGATGGTGCAGGTCGGTGTCCACCGCATCGAAGAAGCCGAGGATCGCCTGGCCGATGCCCAGCGTGGTCCAGCTACCGGTGAGGTTGCGGCGAACGTCCTGCAGATGCTGCTCCAGACGCTCCGGGCGCGACGCCGCGCGCAGCAGATTGCCCTGGCGCTTGAGCAGGCGCTGGTTGGTCTTCAGGGTGAGCAGGCGCTTGTGGTGGCGAGCGTGCTCCTGGCGGGTGCGCGCGGTCAGCTCGAACAGCAGCTGGCCGTCGTCCTGCTGACGGCTGCCGAGCAGCGCCTGCTGTTCGCGGGCTTTTTCCAGGCGCAGCTGCAGCACGTGCTGGCTGTTGTGGAGCAGGCCGAGCACCTGGTTGACCACCTGGTCTTCGAGCAGCCGCTCCTTCTGCGCGACGATGCGCTCGCAGAGCAGTTCCTCAAGTTCGCCCAGCCGGCTGCGTTCGAGCAGCGCGCGGTCGCCGCGGACCTTGGCCAGCAGCGCCTGCTTGGCCGAAAGCGGCAGGATATCCTGGACCTCGATGCCGAGCTGGCCGGCGCTGGTAGCCTGGATCTGCCGGATGCTGGCTTCGACGAAGCCCTCGCCGGCGAGGTCGTCCCACAGCGTGTCGATCTTGTTCAGCACGGCGAACAGGCTGACCGGGGTGTCGTCGTCGATCTGCCGGATGTGCTGTTCCCAGATGTCCAGGTCGCTGGCGCTGACACCGCTGTCGGCGGCGAGCAGGAAGATGATCGCCTGGGCCCCGGGCAGCATCGACAGGGTCAGCTCCGGTTCGCTGCCCAGGGCGTTGAGGCCGGGCGTATCGAGGATGCGCAGGCCCTGGCGGAGCAGCGGGTGATTGATGTGCACCAGGGCGTGACGCCAGGCCGGCACCAGCACTTCACCGGGCCGGCCGCTGGGCTCCAGGGCGTCGGGGTGGAAGCCGAGGGCGATCGCCTGTTCCACCGGCACCGGCTTGGACTGCGCCAACTGGGCGAAGGCCTGGGCCATGTTGTCCGGATCGCTGGCATCCAGCGGAATGTTCACCCAGTGCCGCGGAAGCCGCTTGAACTGCGCCACGCGGGTGGCGGAGATGCGCGTCTCGATCGGCAACAGGCGGATGTAGGGACGCTCGGAGCGCGGGTCGAAGAACAACTCGGTGGGGCACATGGTGGTGCGCCCGGCGCGCGAGGGCAGCATGCGCTGGCCGTATTGGGAGAAGAACAGGGCGTTGATCAGCTCGCTCTTGCCGCGCGAGAACTCGCCGACGAAGGCCAGGGTGATGTGGTCGGTGCGCAGCAGCCGCAGCGCGCGCTCGAGCCGGGCCTCCACCGCGTCGGAACCGAGCCGGTTGCTCGCCAGCCAGCTGCGGTAGCGGATGATCTCGCGGATCAGTTCGCGCTTCCATCCGACGTAGGCGTCCACCTGCTGGCTGAGGCGTTCCATGCTCATTCGATGCATCCTGATGGCGGTGTGCGAGAGGCGCGATGCGGCGGCGCCCCTGGATTATGGGAAGGCCGACGCAGGGCTTCAACGCGGCGCCGGCATCGCCCGGCCGTAAGGTCGCTCAGGCGGGGCGAGCGGTCAAACCGGGGAGCGCCGGCAACTGCCGGGGCTGGCGAATACGCACGCGCTTCTGGCGGTTCAGTTCGCCACTTTCCAGGCTGACCTGGCTTTTCGACACGCCGAACGCCTCGGCGAGGAAGGCCAGCAGGTGGGCATTGGCCTTGCCTTCCACCGGCGGGGCGGTGAGGCGGATCTTCAGCCGGTCGCCGTGCAGCCCGGCGAACTCGTCGCGGCTGGCCTTGGGCTGCAGGTGACAGGCGAGGAGCAGGTCCTCGCCGTCCCAGCGGAAGTACGCGCCGCTCACATGAACGGACTGAGGATTTTCGGCATTCCCGTCATCGCCGCGAGGTTGTTGATCACCAGCATGTCGATCAGGTTCAGCGCGATGAAGGCGAAGATCGGCGACAGGTCGAGCCCGCCGAGGTTGGGCAGGACGCGGCGGATCGGCGAGAGCAGCGGCTCGCAGATCTGGTTGACCAGTTCGGCGGCCGGGTTGCGCGTGCCGGGCGCGACCCAGGACAGGATCACGCTGATGATCAGGGCGAAGAAGAACACCTTCATGAACAGCGAGGTGACGCCGATGATCGCCCAGATCAGCACCTGCAGGAGGAAGCCGCCGACGCCGTAGCCCATCAGGATCAGGGTGATCACCATCAGTAGCATCTGCACCAGGATCGCCAGCACCAGCGAGGCCAGGTCGACCCCGCCGAAGCCGGGAATCACCTTGCGCAGCGGGCGCAGCAGCGGCTGGGTGGCGCGCACGATGAACTGGCTCATCGGGTTGTAGAAATCGGCGCGGACCATTTGCAGGATGAAGCGCAGCAGGACGATCAGCAGATAGAGGCTGCCAAGCGTTTGAATCACGTAGATGGCGGCGGTGTTGAGACCGGTCATCGATAGCTCCTTATTGACCCAGTTGTTCGGCGAGTTCGGCGGAGCGCTGCGCGGCGGCGTCGAGCGCCTGCTGCACCAGCGCGTCGAATCCGCCCGTCTGGAACGCGGTGATGGCCGCTTCGGTGGTGCCTTTCGGCGAGGTGACGCGACGGCGCAGTTCGGCGGCCGGCACATCACTTTCACTGGCCATGCGCGCGGCGCCCAGGGCGGTCTGCAGGGTCAACCGGGCGGCGGTTTCACGCGGCAGGCCGAGCTGTTCGCCGGCGGCGGTCATCGCCTCGATGAGCAGGAAGAAATACGCCGGGCCGCTGCCGGAGACGGCGGTGACCGCGTCGATCAGGCGTTCCTCGTCGAGCCATTCCACCAGGCCCACTGCGGACAGCAGTTGCTCCGCCTGGCCGCGCTGCTCGGCGCTGACCCGCGGGTTGGCGTACAGGCCGCTGGCGCCCTGGCGCAGCAGCGCCGGCGTGTTCGGCATGCAGCGCACCAGCGGGCGTTCGCCCAACCAGCTTTCGATGCTCGCCGCGGTGATTCCGGCGGCGATCGAGACGATCAGCTGGCCATCGCGCAGATTCGGCGCCAGCGTCAGGCAGACGCTCTTCATCACCTGCGGCTTGGTCGCCAGGACGATCACGTCGGCGCCCTCGATGGCCTCGGCGTTGCTCTCGAACAGCGCGATGCCGTGCTCGGCCGCGACGCGCGCGCGGGCATCCGCGCCGGGATCGCTGGCGCGGATGCGCTCGGCCGGAACGCCCTGGGCGCGCAGGCCGCCGATCAGGCTGGTGGCCATGTTGCCGGCGCCGATGAAGGCGATGCGGGGACTGCTCATGCGGGGTTTCCTTTGTCGGAGGGGGTGGCCTGCGGATAATCGCGCGCGCCGAACAGCGCTGTGCCGATACGAACCCAGGTCGCGCCTTCGGCGATGGCGGCTTCGAGGTCGTGGCTCATGCCCATGGACAGCGTGTCCAGCGGCAGGTCGAGTTCTTCGCCCAGCGTGCGCAGGCGAGCGAAGGCGGCGCGCTGCACGGTGAGATCGTCGCTCGGCTCGGGAATCGCCATCAGCCCGCGCAGGCGCAGGTTGGGCAGCGCGGCCACGGCCGCAGCCAGCGCCGGTAGTTCTGCAGCGGCGCAGCCGGACTTGCTGTCCTCGCCACTGACGTTCACCTGCAGGCAGATGTTCAGCGGCGGCAACCCGGCGGGGCGCTGCGCGGAAAGACGTTCGGCGATCTTCAGGCGGTCGACCGAGTGCACCCAGGCGAAATGCTCGGCGATGGGCTTGGTCTTGTTCGACTGGATCGGCCCGATGAAATGCCAGGTGAGCGGCAGGTCGGCCAGCTCGCGCTGCTTGTCGAGGGCTTCCTGCAGGTAGTTCTCGCCGAAATCGCGCTGCCCCGCGGCATAGGCTTCGCGTAGCGCGGCGGCGGGTTTCGTCTTGCTCACGGCGAGCAGCGAAATACCCTGGGAATCCCGCTGTACGGCCTCTGCCGCCCGACGGATGCGCGCGCCGACCTTTGCAATATTCTCTGCTATCGTGGACATTACTTGCGCTCTGCGACCCGCTTTAGAGGTCCGGCATTCTATCAGGCTGTCGGAAAGCGTAGCGAGCGAAGGTCGGGCTTCCCGCCCCGCCCGCCCCGCCTTCCTGTCGAAGCCATCTGCTCGTTCGTGATTGGGGATTTCCATGGATATTACCGAGCTGCTTGCCTTCAGCGCCAAGCAAGGCGCCTCGGACCTGCACTTGTCGGCCGGTCTGCCACCGATGATCCGCGTCGACGGCGACGTCCGCCGGATCAACCTGCCGGCGATGGAGCACAAGCAGGTGCACGCGCTCATCTACGACATCATGAACGACAAGCAGCGCAAGGATTACGAGGAGTTCCTCGAGACCGACTTCTCCTTCGAGGTGCCCGGCGTCGCGCGTTTCCGGGTCAACGCGTTCAACCACAACCGTGGCGCCGGCGCGGTGTTCCGGACCATTCCCTCCAAGGTCCTGACCATGGAAGACCTGGGCATGGGCGACACCTTCAAGAAGATGGCCGACGTGCCGCGCGGCCTGGTGCTGGTCACCGGCCCGACCGGTTCGGGCAAGTCGACCACCCTGGCGGCGATGCTCGACTACCTGAACAACACCAAGTACCACCACATCCTCACCGTCGAGGACCCGATCGAGTTCGTTCACGAATCGAAGAAGTGCCTGGTCAACCAGCGTGAGGTACACCGCGACACCCTCGGCTTCAACGAAGCGTTGCGCTCGGCCCTGCGCGAAGACCCGGACATCATCCTGGTCGGCGAGATGCGCGACCTGGAAACCATCCGTCTGGCGCTGACCGCGGCGGAAACCGGCCACCTGGTGTTCGGCACGCTGCACACCACCTCGGCGGCCAAGACCATCGACCGGATCGTCGACGTGTTCCCGGCCGAGGAGAAATCCATGGTTCGCTCGATGCTTTCCGAGTCGCTGCAGGCGGTGATCTCGCAGACGTTGCTGAAGAAGATCGGTGGCGGTCGCGTCGCGGCGCACGAAATCATGATCGGTACGCCGGCGATCCGTAACCTGATCCGCGAGGACAAGGTCGCGCAGATGTATTCGGCGATCCAGACCGGCGGTTCGCTGGGCATGCAGACCCTCGACTCGTGCCTCAAGGGGTTGGTCGCCAAGGGCCTGGTATCCCGCGAGAACGCCCGCGAGAAGGCCAAGACCCCGGAAAACTTCTGAGGCCGCGGGCTGACATCCCGTCCTTTCCACCGATCCAGCCAGAACGGAGCTGCACGTGAGCGAGCCCATGGAATTCGAAAAACTGTTGCGCCTGATGGTGGAGAAGGGCGCATCCGACTTGTTCATCACCGCCGGTGTAGCGCCGTCGATGAAGGTCAACGGGCGCATCCTGCCGGTGACCAAGACGCCGATGTCGCCCGAGCAGACCCGCGAGACCGTGCTCGGCGTGATGAACGAGCAGCAGCGCCGCGATTTCGCCGCCCAGCACGAGTGCAACTTCGCCATCAGCGCCCGCGGTGTCGGGCGTTTCCGCGTCAGCGCCTTCTACCAGCGCAACCTGGTCGGCATGGTGCTGCGGCGGATCGAGACCAACATCCCGACCATGGAAGACCTGCGCCTGCCGGAAATCCTCAAGAAACTGGCGATGACCAAGCGCGGCCTGGTGATCTTCGTCGGCGCCACCGGCACCGGTAAATCCACCTCGCTGGCCTCGATGATCGGTTACCGCAACAAGAACTCCAGTGGCCACATCATTTCCATCGAGGACCCGATCGAGTTCATCCACCAGCACCAGAGCTGCATCGTCACCCAGCGCGAAGTGGGCATCGACACCGAATCCTTCGAGGTGGCGCTGAAGAACACCCTGCGCCAGGCACCGGACGTGATCATGATCGGCGAGGTGCGGACCCGCGAAACCATGGACTACGCCGTGGCCTTCGCCGAAACCGGCCACCTGTGCCTGGCCACGCTGCACGCCAACAACGCCAACCAGGCGCTGGACCGGATCATCCACTTCTTCCCGGCCGACCGGCAGCAGCAGGTGTGGATGGACCTCTCGCTGAACCTGCGCGCCATCGTCGCCCAGCAACTGGTGCCCACGCCGGACGGCAAGGGCCGCCGTGCGGTGATCGAAGTGCTGCTGAACACCCCGCTGGCCGCCGACCTGATCCGCAAGGGCGAAGTGCACGAGCTGAAGTCGCTGATGAAGCGCTCGACCGAGCAGGGCATGCAGACCTTCGACCAGGCGCTGTTCAACCTCTACAACCAGGGCGAAATCACCTACGAGGATGCGCTGGCCTACGCCGACTCGGCCAACGACCTGCGCCTGATGATCAAGCTCGGTTCGGAAACCGACGGCGATCACCTCACCAGCGTGTCCCAGGGGCTGTCGCTGGAAGTCAGCGACGACGATCCGGGCCGGCGCTTCCGCTGAAGTTCACGGTTCGCAGCTTCGTAGGGTGGGCTTCAGCCCACCCAGGCTGCGTCGGGCACGGCGCCACGCGGGTTGCGCCCCTAGGTCGCCATGACTTCCTGTAGCTCGCTCGCCTGCCTGAGCGCCTCCGCCAGTTCGGCGAAACGCTGCTCGCCGGCATCTGCGGCGCGCAGCACCGCGGCGGGATGAGGCGCCACCAACACCCAGCGGCCCTGATGGGCGAAAGCCCGGCCGGCGAAATCGGCCAGGCGGACGCGTTGCGGGTCGTGGATTTCCAGCAGCGACGCCAGCGCGGTGCGGCCCAGGGCAACGATCACCTGCGGCTGCACTTCCTCCAGCTCCTTGCCCAGCCAGCCGCGGCAGGCCTTGATCTCGGCCGGTTTCGGCGTGGCGTGCAGGCGCGTGGCGGCGCGCCCGGCGCCGCCGCCGCGGGGTTCCCACTTGAAGTGCTTCACCGCGTTGGTGAGGTAGACGTCCTCCCGCCGCAATCCGGCCTCGGCGAGGGCGCGCGCCAGCACCTGGCCGGCGGGGCCGATGAAGGGTTTGCCGGCCAGGTCTTCCTGATCGCCGGGCTGCTCGCCGAGCAGCATGATCCGCGCCCGCGGCGGACCCTCGCCCGGCACCGCGCGGGTCGCGTTGCGCCAGATGTCGCAGTTGCGGCAGCTTTCCAGCGAGCTGGGCAACGGCCGCTCGGGCTGCGCCTTCTCGCGGGCGATCAGTACCTGCCGGCCGTCCTGCTCGCCCACCGTAGCAGCCTGCGCCAGGCGCTGCTGCCCGGCGCGCGCCTGGCTCATCAGATCGGCGATCAGCGGGCCTTCCGGAAGGTTCTTCCAGAAGCGTGCCGGCATGTGCCCGCGCATCACCTTCTGGTTCAGTCGGGCCGGATTGAAGGTGCTTGCGTAGTAGGCCTGCCAGAGCCGTTCGCCATCGTCGCGGATACCTTCGGCGAAGGCGCGCAGCTCGGCCGGGCAGCCCTCCTGCTGGTAGTGCACGCGCGTGCCGTCGAAATGCGCGGCCCCGTCCGGCGTGGCGATCAGCCAGGTGCTGCGGCCCATGCGTTCGGCGAAGTGTTCGGCGCCGAGGTCGAGGACGTCGTGGGCCGGCTCGTGCCAGGCGACGAACTGCGGCGCGCCGAGGGCGGCGTCGCGCTGGCGGAAGCGCAGGAACGCGTGCATGTGGTGGGCTTCGCGGCGCACCGCCTTGACCCGCCGCTGCAACACGGCGCCGTCGACATCACCGGCGAGCATGGCGCTGCGGTCGCCGCCGGTGACGCGCCAGAGCACGCGGTAGAGCAGCGCCCAGCGGTCGTCGGCGCGAAAGCGGGCGGCGCTTTCCAGCAGTTCCGGCAATTCCCGGGGGACCTTGAGTGCGGCGCGCGTGACGGCGTAGCGCGGCGGCTCCTCGCCGACCGCGGCGAACAGGTCGTCGCAGGCGCTATCCACCTGCCAGGTCAGCGTGTGTGGTGCGACGCCGTCCTCGAGCAGCGTCCGGCACTCCTTGCGCCAGTCGGCGAAGCGGCCGGAGAAGCGCACCAGGCGCATCACCACAGTGCCATCTGCGCCGGCGTGTCGCTCAGCGCGCGGCGCAGCGTGGCGGACTCGAACCCGTCACTGCGCGGCCGGTAGTCCTGCACCACGATGAATGGCTTGAGCTTGTCCATTGAACAGCGCATGCGCACCAGATCGTCGTAGCGGATGCGCCGCTCGCGCCGGAGCAGGGCCAGGCGCTTGGCGTTGCGCACGCCGATGCCGGGCACGCGGGCGATCAGCATCGGTTCGGCGCGGTTGAGGTCCACCGGAAACTGCGCGCGGTGATTCAGCGCCCAAGCCAGCTTGGGGTCGATGTCCAGCGCCAGGTTGCCGGGGCCGGCGAGCAGCTCCTCGGTATGGAAGCCATAGCCGCGCAGCAGGAAATCGGCCTGGTACAGGCGGTGTTCGCGCAGCAGCGGCGGCGCTTGCAGTGGCACCGTGGTGGGGCTCTGCGGGATCGGACTGAAGGCGGAGTAGTAGACGCGCTTGAGCCCGTAGGCGCCGTACAGCCGTTGCGCGGTGTCGAGGATGGTGCGGTCGTCGGTGGCATCGGCGCCGACGATCATCTGCGTGCTCTGCCCGGCCGGAGCGAAGCGCGGCGCGCGGGCCTCGCTGCCGGCTTCCTCGACGCCGAGGCGGATCGCGCCCATCGCCTGGCGGATGGTGCGGCCGTTCTTCTCCGGCGCCAGGTGCACCAGGCTGTCCTCGGTGGGCAACTCGATGTTCACGCTCAGGCGGTCGGCGTAGCGCCCGGCCTGGGCGATCAGCAGCGGGTCGGCGTCGGGAATCGTCTTCAGGTGGATGTAGCCGCGAAAGCCGTGGTCTTCGCGCAGGCTCTGGGCGACGCGGGTCAGCTGCTCCATGGTGTAGTCCGAGGAGCGGATGATGCCGGAGCTGAGGAACAGCCCGCTGATGACGTTGCGGCGGTAGAAATCCAGGGTCAGGCGGACCACTTCCTCGGGCGTGAAGCGCGCCCGTGGCACGTTGCTGGAGCGCCGGTTGACGCAGTACTGGCAGTCGTAAAGGCAGAAATTCGTCAGCAGGATTTTCAGCAGGGCGACGCAGCGGCCATCCGGTGTGAAACTGTGGCAGATGCCCGCGCCATCGGTGGCGCCCAGGCCGTCCTTGCCGCGGGAGCTGCGCTTCGGTGCTCCGCTGCTGGCGCAGGAAACGTCATACTTGGCAGCATCGGCCAGCACGATGAGCTTGTCGGTGATGTCCATGATCTTTACCAAATACTGTATTTAAATACAGTATTCGTACAATTTCCCGCGCCTGCAAGCAAAGGGCGGCCCCGGTCGTCGGCGCACCGAAAATCGCTTCACTCCAGAGGAATAGCCATGCAACGACAGGACACGCACAGCAAGCTGATCGGTTATCTGCTGTGGATCTTCGGCTTCACCGGCGCGCACCGCTTCTACTACGGCAAGCCGGTCACCGGGACGATCTGGTTCTTCACCTTCGGCCTGTTCTTCGTCGGCTGGATCATCGACTTCTTCCTGATTCCGGCGATGGATCGTGAGGCCGACCTGCGCTTCAACGCCGGCCCGACCGATTACAACGTCGCCTGGCTGCTGCTGACTTTCCTCGGTCTGTTCGGCGTGCACCGCATGTACCAAGGCAAATGGATTACCGGGGTGATATACCTCTGCACCGGCGGCCTTTTCCTGGTCGGCGTGCTCTACGATTTCTGGACGCTGAACGATCAGGTGTCGCTGCGTAACGCACGGCGCAACTGAACCTGCGCGGGCCCAGCGGCAAGGCGATGGAGCAAAGCTTCTCCTCTGGCAGTCCTAGTTCCTGAGACGGCGACATTTGTCATTGTCAGAGACCAGGATGCGATCCGAATGGAGCGTTTTTTCAATACGCTGGTGCTTTTGCGCCGGCAACTATGGATTCTTCCGGCGCTGATCAGTACGTTCGGCTTTACGCTAGCGGCGCTGATGTTGTTCCTCGACTATCGCTGGCTCGACTTGCAGTACTCCAAACTCTGGTGGCTTTACAGCGGCGATGCCGGCAGCGCCAGCAACCTGCTCGGCACGTTTCTCTCTGGCATGATGACCATCACCTCCCTGGTGGTCTCGCTGACCTTCGTCACCCTGACCCTGGCGGCTAACCAGCTCGGCCCGCGGCTGATCCTCAATTTCATGGGCGACCGACAGATCCAGTCGGTGCTCGGCCTGTTTCTGGCGACCATCTTCTATCTGATCGTGATCCTGCGCAGCATCGACGGCAGCCGCGGCGATGCGGGCGTGCCGGCGCTGTCGATCGGCGTGGCCAGCCTGCTGACCCTAGCGTGCCTGTTCGCCCTGCTGTTCTACGTGCATAAGATCGCTCGCTCCACGATTGCCGATACCGTCGTCCAGCAGGTGGCTCGGGAGCTGATGCAAGCGCTGCGCGAGCGGCTCGAAACGCTGCCGCCGGTGCCGCCAGAACCCCTTGCCGATCTGCCGCCCTGCCGAGCAATGCTGAGCCTTGATCGTCCGGGCTACGTGCAGATGATCGATTATTCCGTACTCAGGGCCTGGGCCAAGCGCAACGATGCCGTGCTGGAAGTGCAGGTTCGCGCCGGACACTACCTGCTCCGGCGCGGCGAGCATGTGCGCGTGTTCGCCTCGCAGGCTGTGGATGAGGCGTCCTTGGAGGAGCTGCGTGACGCCATCATCATCGGCGAGGAGCGAAGCCCGACTCAGGACTTGGAATATTCGATCCGACAGATGGTCGAGATCGCCCTGAGGGCGCTGTCGCCGGGCATCAACGACCCCTTCACGGCAATCGCGGTGATCGATCGACTGGGCAGCGCGCTGGAAGAGATTCTCGGCCGGCAGGTCGAGAGTCGTCGATTATTCGACGACGACGGCCAACTGCGGGTGATCGCCGCCCGGTCCGACCTTCAGGGTCTGGCAGACGCCTGCTTCGACCAGATTCGCCAGGCGGGTGCGTCGAACCCAGCGGTGCTGATCCGCATCGCCGATGTGCTCGGCAGGCTGGCCCCGGCGTGCGAGAACGATGCCGCCCGGGTGGTACTGGCGCGGCATCTTGAACGAGTCGACGAGCTGGCACCTGCCGCTGGCCCCGGTGCGGCGGACCATCGCGCCGTGGCCGAACGCGTGGCTGCCGCCTGCGCGCAGTTACGCGAGGCGGTGGGTTACGACGGCACGCGGGCGGCTCGATAGGTGAGATGGCCGTCGACCAGCGTGTAGCGCACCGCGCCGGGCAGCGCGTGGCCGAGGAACGGGCAATTCGCGCCCCTGGAGTGCCAGGCCTCGCCGGCCAGGGTGCTGGCCGCGGGGTCGAACAGCACCAGGTCGGCGGCGGCACCGACGCGCAGGCTGCCGGCGGGCAGGCGCAAGGCGGCGGCGGGACCGTTGCTGAGCCGGGCGATCAGGGTGGGCAGGTCGAGCAGGTCGTCCTGCACCAGGGTCAGCGCCAGCGGCAGCAGCAGCTCGACGCTGCTGATGCCCGGTTCGGTGGCGCCAAACGGGGCCAGCTTGGCGTCCGCCTCGTGCGGCTGGTGGTGGCTGGAAATCGCCGAGATCACGCCGCTTTTGAGCGCCTCGCGCAGCCCCGCGCGGTCGGCGGCGGTACGCAACGGCGGTTGCACGTGGTAGAGGCTGGAGAACTCGGCGAGGGCCTCGTCGGTGAGGATCAGCTGGTACAGCGCCACGTCCGCCGTCACCGGCAGACCGCGGGCCTGGGCCTCACCGATCATCTGCGCGCCGCGGGCGCTGGTCAGCTGGCTGAAATGGGCGCGCACGCCGCTCTGTTCCACCAGAAGCAGGTTGCGCGCCAGGGCCACGGTTTCCGCGCTCTCCGGGATTCCCGGCAAGCCGAGGAAGCTGGCGGTCGGGCCTTCGTGGGCGAGGCCGCCCTCGGCCAGGTCGGCGTCCTGGGAATGCAGAACCACGGTCAGGTCGAAGGTCGCCGCGTACTCCAGCGCGCGGCGCAGGTTGCGGTTGCTCGGGAAGTTGGTCAGGCCGTTGCCGAAGGCCACGCAGCCGGCGTCGCGCAGGGCGACCAGCTCGGCGAGCTGCTCGCCGGCGAGGTTCTTGGTCAGCGCGCCGATCGGGAAGACCTTGCAGTGACCGGCCTCGCGGGCGCGGTCGAGGATCAGTTCGGCGACGGCCGGGGTATCCAGAACCGGGCGGGTCAGCGGTGGGCAGCACAGGCTGGTGACGCCACCGGCGGCCGCAGCCAGGGTTTCGCTGGCGATGCTGCCCTTGCGGCTGTAGCCGGGCTCGCGCAGGGCGACGGAAAGATCGACCAGGCCCGGTGCGGCGACCAGCCCGTGGGCGTCGATCCGGTGTTCAGCGTCGAAGCCGGCCGGCGCGGCGCCGATGGCCTTGATCCGGCCGTCCTCCAGGTACAGGTCGGCCACGCCGTCGTGGCCGCTGGCCGGGTCGATCAGGCGGGCGCCGAGGATGTGGGTACGCATCAGAGCTGCTCCTCGGTCTGCTGGTTGAGCTGGCGCTGCGCGGTCTGTCCGCTCATGGCCATGGACAGCACCGCCATGCGCACGGCGATGCCGTAGGTCACCTGGTTGAGGATCACCGAGTGGGCGCCGTCGGCCACTGCCGACTCGATCTCGACGCCGCGGTTGATCGGCCCCGGGTGCATCACGATGGCATCCGGGCGGGCCAGTGTGAGGCGCTGCTCGGTGAGGCCGTAGAGGCGGTAGAACTCGCCCTCGCTGGGCAGCAGGCCGCCCTGCATGCGCTCGCGCTGCAGGCGCAGCATGATCACCACGTCGACATCCTTGAGCCCTGCGGCGAGATCGGTGAAGACGCGCACGCCGTATTGCTCGATACCCACTGGCAGCAGCGTCTTCGGCCCGATCACGCGGATGTCCGGGCAGCCGAGGGTCTTCAGCGCGAGCATGTTGGAGCGCGCCACCCGCGAGTGCAGGACATCGCCAACAATGGCCACCGAGAGGTTCTCGAAGCCGCCCTTGTGGCGGCGGATGGTGAGCATGTCGAGCATGCCCTGGGTCGGGTGCGCGTGGCGGCCATCGCCGCCGTTGATGATCGCCAGGTCCGGGCAGACGTGCTCGGCGATGAAGTGTGCGGCGCCGGAGTCGGCATGGCGCACGACGAAGATGTCGGCAGCCATCGCCTCCAGGTTGCGCAGAGTGTCGAACAGCGTCTCGCCCTTGCTGGTCGAGCTGGTCGAGACGTTCAGGCTGATCACGTCGGCGGACAGCCGCTGCGCCGCCAGCTCGAAGGTGGTGCGCGTGCGCGTGGAGTTCTCGAAGAACACGTTGCACACGGTCTTGCCGCGCAGCAGCGGGACCTTCTTCACCGCGCGCGCGCCGACCTCGAGGAAGGAGTCGGCGGTGTCGAGGATTTCCGTAAGCAGCTCGCGCGGCAAACCGTCGAGCGAAAGGAAGTGACGCAACTGGCCCTGATCATTGAGCTGCAGTGAGCGCTTGGCGGCGTTAGACATGGAGGTGGCCTTGTCAGGAGGCGGAGAGGGTCTTGGACTCGAGCGCGAGCGGCGCGGGGCCGGTCAATTTTACCCGCTGGTCGGGGGCCAGCGACAGGGTGGCGCCAAGCACGTCGGCGCGGATCGGCAGCTCGCCGGCCTCCAGGTCGAGCAGGCAGACCAGCGTCACGCTGGCCGGGCGGCCGTAGTCGAACAGCTCGTTGAGTGCGGCGCGGATGGTCCGGCCGGTCATCAGCACGTCGTCGACCAGCACCAGGTGCTGGCCCTCGACCTCGAACGGTAGGGCAGACGGACGCACCTGCGGGTGCAGGCCGTTCTGGCTGAAGTCGTCGCGGTAGAAGGACACGTCCAGCGTGCCCAGCGGCGCGTCGCTGCCGAGTTCAGCGAGCAGCGCCTGGGCGACCCACACGCCGCCGCTGTGGATGCCGATGAAGCGGGGCTCGGTGATGCCGCGATCGGCCAGGTGGCGCTGCAGGTCGCGGGCCATCTGCGGTAGCAGGTCGGCGGGGTTGGGCAGGTTCATGGCGGTCTCCGTACAGAATTCTTGGTTGCGACGATCGGCCACCGTGGCGCGTCGTCCTAGCCGGCGTTTTGCTCCAGCCAGCCTTCCAGCAACAGGGCGGCGGCGAGGGCATCCACCGGATTGTCGCGATAGCCGCCCCGTTGGCCCTGGGCCAGGCGCTGGCCCTTGGCCTCGAAGGTGGTCAGGCGCTCGTCGTGGGTGTGCACCGGCAGGTTGAAGCGGCCGTTCAGGCGCCTGGCGAACTTCTCCGCGCGGGCGCTCATCTCGCTCGGCGTTCCGTCCATGTTCAGCGGCAGGCCGACGACGATGGCGTCAGGCTGCCACTCCTTGATCAGCGCTTCGACCTTCTGCCAGTCAGGCACGCCATTCTGCGCCTTGAGCACGCAGAGCTCGCGCGCCTGGCCGGTGATCGCCTGGCCGACCGCGACGCCGATCTGCTTGGTGCCGTAATCGAAGCCGAGCAGCAGGCGCGGTGCGCTCATGCGTGGCCGGCCTGGGAAGTGAGCAGCGCGAGGTTGATGCCCAGGTGCGCGGCGGCGGCGTCCAGGCGACGTTCGGCCGGCGTCCGGAAGAGGATGTCGAGGTCCACCGGGCAGCTGAGCCAGGCATTGTCGACCAGTTCGGCCTCCAGTTGTCCGGCTTCCCAGCCGGCATAGCCGAGGGCGATCAGGCTCTGCGCCGGGCCGTTGCCTTCGGCGATGGCGAAGAGCACGTCCTGCGACGTGGACAGCGACAGTTCACCGAGCGCCACGGTGGCCTGGTAGACCTCGCCCGCCGGATGCAGGACGAAGCCGCGATCGGTCTGCACCGGGCCGCCGGTGAAGATCGCGATGTCCGCACAGCGCGGCGCCGGCTCGCTTTCCGGGCGCAGCTGTTCGAGTACGTCGGCGAGGCTGAGGCCGTTCGGGCGGTTGATGATCAGGCCCATGGCGCCCTGATCGTTGTGCTCGACCAGGTAGATGACCGTCTGCGCGAAATTCGGGTCGGCCATGTGCGGCATGGCGATCAGGAGATGGTGCTTGAGGTAGCTGGGTGCGTCGATTTTCATGTCGCCTAGTTTCGGGTTTCGTTCCTCGGGCCACAAGGGGCGAACGCGGTCGGCATGTGTACGAGGCGCGGGCGGCGCTAGCGGCTGGACAGCTTGTCGCCGCGCTCGAAGCGCCAGGTGCGGATGATTTCCAGGCGATCGATGTCGGCCAGGTCACCACTGAACGGCGCGAAGGGCGCCGCCAGCCGGACGATGCGCAGGGCGGCCTGGTCGAGCACCGGCTGGCCGGAAGACTCCAGTACCTGCACTTCGTAGAGCGTGCCGTCGCGGTTGATCGACACCAGCAGGCGCAGGCTGCCGTATATGCGCTGGCGGCGGGCATCGTCCGGGTAGTTGAGGTTGCCGACCCGCTCGATCTTCTTGCGCCAGTCGTCCTTATACCAGGCGCCCTTGTCGCGCATGGTCGAGGCGGCGTTGAGGCGATGGATCTTCGGCCGCTTGGCGTACAGCTCGCGCTGGGTGGACAGCTCGGCCTCGAGGCTGGCGATCTCGCTGCTCAGCTGCGCACTGTCGAATGTCGGCGCTTTTTTCGGCACGGGGTCCGGCTCCGGCTGGCGCTGTTCGCGCTTGGCCGGGGTCTTCTCGGCCTTCGGCTTGGTGGTCGCGACAGCCGCCTTGGGCGCCTCGGCGGGCGCCGGAGCGGCCTTCGGTGCGCTGGGCGGCGCGACCTTGTTGATCTGGGTGTCCTGGAACGGCGCCTGTTCGGTGGTCTTCGGTGTCGCCTTGTGGTCCAGCGAGCCGCTGCCCTGCTGGTTGTCCTGGGCGAGGAAGTCGGCCTCCTTGGGCTTGGTCTCGCTCTTGAAGGTCGACAGGGTGATTTCCAGCGTCTTGCTGATCTGCTCGGGTTCGGCGAGGGTAAAACCGACGCCGAGGATCAGCGCGATGTGCAGCACGGCGGCGACGAACAGCGTGAAGCCCAGCCGGTCCGCCGGGCGAACAGCGGTGCGTTGGAGGGCGGGCGGTAGGCTGGCTGCGTTCATCGGGGCGTCGGTGGATCGCGGTAGCCGCGCAGTCTGAACAGGCGTCGCGGAAATGTCCACGCGGCCGGCGCCGTGGTCCTTTCTGCGACCCTTGCCGCGCCGGGTGGAGGGCACGAGCGGTTGCCGCCTCAGCCGCGGCCGAGCTTGGCGGCGATCGACTGCATCAGGCGTTCGCCGATGCGGGTGTCGTAGGCCTTGTCGATTTCGCGGATGCAGGTCGGGCTGGTGACGTTGATCTCGGTGAGGAAATCGCCGATCACGTCGAGGCCGACGAACAGCAGGCCGCGCTCGCGCAGGAACGGACCGACCTGGGCCGCGATCCAGCGGTCGCGTTCGCTCAGCGGCCGCGCCTCGCCACGCCCGCCGGCAGCGAGGTTGCCGCGCGTCTCGCCAGCGGCCGGGATGCGCGCCAGGCAGTACTCCACAGGCTCGCCGTCGATCATCAGGATGCGCTTGTCGCCTTCCTTGATCGCCGGGATATAGCGCTGCGCCATGATCTGCCGGGTGCCGAGCAGGGTCAGGGTCTCGAGGATCACCGACAGGTTCGGGTCGCCCTCGCGGTGGCGGAAAATCGAGGCGCCGCCCATTTCGTCGAGCGGTTTGAGAATGACGTCACCGTGCTCGGCGACGAACTCGCGCAGAATGTCGGCCCTTCGGGCGACCAGGGTCGGCGGCGTGCACTGCGGAAACTGGGTGGCGAAGAGCTTCTCGTTGCAGTCGCGCAGGCTTTGCGGACGGTTGACCACCAGCGCGCCGGCCTTTTCGGCCTGCTCCAGCAGGTAGGTGGCATAGATGTACTCGCTGTTGAACGGCGGATCCTTGCGCATCAGGATTACGTCCAGCTCGCCCAGCGGCATGTCGACGTCGGCCTCCAGCTCGAACCAGCGCTCGGGGTCGTTGAACACCTTCAGCGGGCGAACGCGGGCGCGGGCCTGTTCGCTGCGCTGATAGAGGTCCTGCGGCTCCATATAGAAGAGCGACCAGCCGCGCGCCTGGGCGGCCAGCAGCATGGCCAGCGAACTGTCCTTCTTGAAGGAAATTCGCGCGATGGGGTCCATGACAATCCCGAGGCGAACGCTCATGTGGGGGTATCCTCCGCGGTGGCAAAGAGGCGGCAACGAGGGGCCGCGAGGCTGGATCGTGAGGCGCCAAGGGTGGCGCTGCAACCCGCCCCGGTCAAGGAAAAACCTTGCGCGTCCGGGGCTTATAGATTGCATGTGGAGAGTGTGCTAAAACAGCTCGGCGATCGGGTCGCAACCCGTCATCGGCACGGTTCTGGCGTACCGGAATAGCAATGCAACGACTCACCGAGGCGATGGTAGGGCAGACATGGAACAGCATTCCGACGGTTTGAAGGTGATGGTGATCGACGACTCGAAAACGATTCGTCGCACGGCGGAAACCCTGCTCAAGAAAGTGGGTTGCGACGTGATAACCGCGGTGGACGGTTTCGATGCGCTGGCCAAGATTGCCGACAGCCATCCCAGCATCATCTTCGTCGACATCATGATGCCTCGGCTCGACGGCTATCAGACCTGTGCGCTGATCAAGAACAACAGTGCCTTCAAATCCACACCTGTGATCATGCTGTCGTCCAAGGACGGCCTGTTCGACAAGGCCAAGGGCCGCATAGTCGGCTCGGACCAGTACCTGACCAAGCCTTTCAGCAAAGAAGAACTGCTCGGCGCGATAAAGGCTCACGTACCGGACTTCACTCCGGTGGAACACGCTTCCTGACGTCGGCCACTGGGTCGGCGACGCTATTTTCGTATGGGGACACCATGGCTCGAATTCTGATTGTTGATGACTCTCCTACCGAGATGTACAAGCTCACCGCCATGCTCGAAAAGCACGGCCATGAGGTCCTGAAGGCCGAGAATGGCGCGGACGGCGTGGCCCTGGCGCGCCAGGAGAAGCCGGACGTGGTGCTGATGGACATCGTCATGCCTGGCCTCAACGGCTTCCAGGCGACCCGCCAGCTGTCCAAGGATGCCGACACCAGTCACATCCCGGTGATCATCGTCACCACCAAGGACCAGGAAACCGACAAGGTCTGGGGCAAGCGCCAGGGCGCGCGCGACTACCTGACCAAGCCGATCGAAGAAGACACCCTGGTCAAGACCATCGAAAGCGTACTGGCCGGCTGATGCCGGCCCCTTCCCTCAGCAGCTGACAAGGTCAGGCCGGCATGGCGGACGCGCGCGCTCCCTTTGAGCTCCTTCTCGAGATCGATCAGCGCTGTCGCGCGCTGGCCGTGGGCCTGCCTTCGCAGCAGGAAGCCGTACAAAGCTGGGGCGGCATCGGTTTTCGCATGGGCGAGCAGCATTTCGTGGCGCCGATGGGGGAGATCGGCGAGGTGCTGCACGAGCCCCGGCACACCCTGTTGCCCGGTGTGAAACCTTGGGTGAAAGGAGTGGCCAACGTGCGTGGACGGCTGTTGCCGATCATGGACCTCTGCGGGTTTCTCGGCAGCGAGCTGTCACCCCTGCGCAAGCAGCGGCGGGTGCTGGTGGTGGAGCATCAGGACGTGTTCGCCGGGCTGATCGTCGACGAAGTCTTCGGCATGCAGCATTTTTCGGTGGATACCTTTGACGAGCGCCTGCCCGGGGTAGGCGAGGCAGTGCGACCCTTCATCCATGGCGTGTTCCAGCGCGAGCGGGAGTGGCTGGTGTTCAGCCCCCATGCGCTGGCGCGCCACCCGGGTTTTCTCGACGTCTCGGTGTGACAGTTTTTGGTGGGCCGGCGCTGCCGGCTCTTTTGATGTGTATGGGAATCTAGATCGGCGGTAGGTCCAGGCGGGGGCCAGTTATGAGCAAACAGAGCGGTAATCTTCTCGCGGGTATGCGCAGCAGCAAGCTGATCGGCGGCCTCTTCATAGTCCTGATCGTCTCCATCGTGCTGCTGTTCGCCAACTTCGCCTACCTCAGCACGCAGACCAACAACGACACCGAGTACCTCGGCCATGCCGGCGAGCTACGCGTGCTGTCCCAGCGGATCGCCAAGAACGCCACCGAAGCGGCGGCGGGTACCGTCGAAGCCTTCGCCCTGCTGAAGGACGCGCGCAACGACTTCGAGAGGCGCTGGGGCTACCTGCGTGATGGCGACGGCGCCGGGCTTCCGGGTGCGCCGCCCGCCGTGCAGGCGCAGATGGCCGCCGTGCAGCAGGACTGGGACAGCCTGCGGCAGAACTCCGACGCGATCATCGCCTCCGAACAGACCGTTCTTTCCCTGCACCAAGTAGCGGCGACCCTCGCTGAGACCATCCCGCAGCTGCAGGTCGAGTACGAGGAAGTCGTCGATATCCTGCTCAAGAGCGGCGCGCCCGCGGCCCAGGTCTCGGTGGCGCAGCGGCAGTCGCTGCTGGCAGAACGTATCCTCGGTTCGGTAAACAAGGTGCTCGCCGGCGACGCCGATTCGGTGCAGGCCGCCGACATGTTCGGTCGCGATGCCAACCTGTTCGGTCGGGTGCACACGGCGATGCTCGAAGGCAACCCGTCGATGAACATCGCCAAGGTCAGCGATGCCGCGGCGCGGGAGCGCCTGGGGGAGATTTCCGAGCTGTTCGAGTTCGTCTCCGGCTCGGTGGACGAGATTCTCGAAACCTCGCCGGAACTGTTCCAGGTCCGCGAATCCGCCAACACCATCTTCACCGTGTCGCAGACCCTGCTGGAAAAAGCCTCGGCGCTGACCGATGGCTTCAACTCCCTGGCCGAAGGCCGCTCCGTCAACACCCTCGCCGGTTACCTCCTTGGCGCGCTGGTGCTGGGCGCGATCATCCTCATCGGTTTGGTGATGGTGCAGGACACCCGCCGCACGCTGGCCGAAACCGCCGAGAAGAACGACCGCAACCAGGCGGCGATCCTGCGTCTGCTCGACGAGATCGCCGACCTCGCCGACGGCGATCTAACGGTGACCGCGACGGTGACCGAGGACTTCACCGGCGCCATTGCCGACTCGATCAACTACTCCATCGACCAGCTCCGCGACCTGGTCGAAACGATCAACCTGACCGCCGTCCAGGTGGCCGCGGCCGCCCAGGAAACCCAGGCCACGGCGATGCACCTGGCCGAGGCGTCGGAGCACCAGGCGCAGGAAATCGCCGGGGCCTCCGCGGCGATCAACGAGATGGCGGTGTCCATCGACCAGGTATCCGCGAACGCCTCCGAGTCCACTGCGGTTGCGGAGCGCTCCGTGGCGATTGCCAACAAGGGCAACGAGGTGGTGCACAACACCATCACCGGGATGGACAACATCCGCGAGCAGATCCAGGACACCTCGAAGCGGATCAAGCGCCTCGGTGAGTCGTCCCAGGAGATCGGCGACATCGTCAGCCTGATCAACGACATTGCCGACCAGACCAACATCCTTGCCCTCAACGCCGCGATCCAGGCCTCCATGGCCGGCGACGCGGGCCGCGGCTTCGCCGTGGTGGCGGACGAAGTACAGCGCCTTGCGGAGCGCTCCTCGGGCGCAACCAAGCAGATCGAGGCGCTGGTGAAGACGATTCAGACCGACACCAACGAGGCGGTCATCTCGATGGAGCAGACCACCTCCGAAGTGGTCCGCGGCGCCCGCCTGGCGCAGGACGCCGGGGTTGCCCTGGAAGAGATCGAGAAGGTATCCAAGACCCTCGCGGCGCTGATCCAGAACATCTCCAACGCCGCCCGTCAGCAGGCTTCGTCGGCCGGCCACATTTCCAACACCATGAACGTGATCCAGGAGATCACCTCGCAGACCTCCGCCGGTACCACCGCCACCGCGCGCAGCATCGGAAACCTGGCGAAGATGGCCAGCGAGATGCGTCGGTCGGTGTCCGGCTTCACCCTGCCGGAAGCAGCGGAGCAGGCCTGAGTGGGGCAGCGTCGACCGCCCGCCTGGGTGGCCGACGGAGGCGAAGGTCCATGAGTGAGGGGCAGGGTATGCAGCCAAGTGGCGTCTGGGCCTTGAAACCCCTGGCGGAGATGTCGGCAGCGGAATTCCATGATTGGCGAACGCTGCTGGAAACGCGCACCGGCCTGGTGATCAACGAAGGGCGGCAGGTGTTCCTGCAAACCAATCTGAGCGCACGCATGCGCGAACTCGGTATCGACGATTACACCAGCTACTACCGTCAGGTCGTCGAAGGCCCGCGCGGGGCGGTGGAGTGGTCGAAGCTGCTGGATCATCTGACGATTCAGGAAACCCGCTTCTTCCGCCATCGGCCGTCGTTCGATCTGCTCGACCGCTACCTGCGCGAGCGGCTCGAGCGGCAGGGCATGCCGTCGGCCTGGGCGCTGTGGAGCGTGGGTTGTTCGACGGGCGAGGAGCCGTATTCACTGGCGATCGCCGCCGCCGAGGTGCTGCACGACAGCCCGTGGCCCGAGCATTTTGGCGTGACCGGCACCGATATAAGTCTCAGCGCTCTGAGCAGGGCGCGCGAGGCCCACTACGACCTACGTCGGCTCGAGCCGATGGACGACGAGCGTCGCGAGCGCTACTTCGACCGTCGGGGCGACGGACGCTACGAGATTTCCGCCGAACTGGCGGATCGCGTCTGTTGCGCACGGCTCAATGTGCTGGAATTGTCCAAGGCGCCGATGTCGGGCATGGACGTCATTTTCTGTCAGAACCTGCTGATCTATTTCCGCCGCTGGCGCCGCCGCGAAATCCTCAACCGGCTGGCCGAGCGCCTCGCACCGGGCGGCCTGCTGGTGGTCGGGGTCGGTGAGGTGGCGGGTTGGCAGCATCCGGACCTGGTGCCTGTGGCCGACGAGCAGGTTCTGGCTTTTACCCGTAGGGGTAACACACGCGTATGACTGGAGTGGCTATGGGTGATCGGCACGATTATGTCGCCCTGGAGTGGGTCAAGGGCGAAATCGCCGAAACGCTGAAGCAGGCGCGTCAGGCGCTGGAGGCGTTCGTCGAGAATCCGCAGGATTCCACGCGCATGAGTTTCTGCCTGACCTATGTGCATCAGGTGCAGGGCACCCTGCAGATGGTCGAGTTCTACGGCGCGGCGCTCCTTGCCGAGGAAATGGAACGTTTGGCCCAGGCCCTGATGGAAGGCCGGGTGAACAACCAGCGCGAGGCGCTGGAAGTGCTGATGCAGGCGATCCTGCAGCTGCCGACCTATCTGGAGCGGGTGCAGAGCGCGCGGCGCGACCTGCCGATGGTGGTGTTGCCGCTGCTCAACGACCTGCGCGCGGCCCGAGGGGAAAACCTGCTGTCGGAAACCAGCCTGTTCTCGCCCGATCTCTCTGCAGCCCTGCCGGCCGTCTCGCCGGATGCCCTCGAGCGCCTGCACAACACCGAGTTGTTGCCGCTGCTGCGCAAGCTGCGGCAGATGCAGCAGGTTGCGCTGGTTGGCGTGCTGCGCAACCAGGACCTGCCGACCAACCTGGGCTACATGGCGCGGGTGTTCGCGCGCCTCGAAGGGTTGTGCCAGGGCGCTCCGCTCGGCCCGCTCTGGCAGATCGCCTCGGGCCTGGTCGAAGGCCTGTCCAATGGCGGCGTGGCCAACGGCACCTCGGTCCGTGGCCTGCTGCGTCAGGTCGACAAGGAACTCAAGCGGCTGGTCGAGCAGGGCGCCGATGGCATCAACCAGCCGGCCTCCGACGAGCTGACCAAAAACCTCCTCTTCTATATCGCCAAGGCGCCGGTACAGTCGCCGCGCATCCGCGCGCTGAAGGACCACTACCGTCTCGACGACGCGCTGCCGGACAGCGAGCTGGTCGACGAAGAGCGAGCGCGCCTGGCCGGTCCCGACCGCGACGCGATGCGCTCCGTGGTCGCCGCCCTGTGCGAGGAGCTGGTGCGGGTCAAGGACAGCCTCGACCTGTTCGTCCGCAGCGACCGCAGCGGCGTCGCCGAGCTCGACGGCCTGCGGGCCCCGCTGAAGCAGATCGCCGACACCCTGGCGATGCTCGGCTTCGGCCAGCCGCGCAAGGTCATCCTCGATCAGCTCGACGTCGTCCATCAATTGTCCATGGGCAACGGCGAGCCGACCGACGCCGCGCTGATGGATATCGCCGGCGCGCTGCTCTACGTCGAAGCGACGCTGGCCGGAATGGTCGGGCAGAGCGATGACGGCGCGGGCGAGGAAAGCCACCTCCCGACCACCGACGTGGCGCAGATCCACCAGTTGGTCATCAAGGAAGCGCGTACCGGCCTGGAGCAGGCGAAGGACGCGATCATCGAGTTCATCGCTTCGCAATGGAACCACGAGCACCTGGCCCGCGTGCCGGAGCTGCTTACCCAGGTGCGCGGCGGGCTGGCGATGATCCCGCTGGAGCGCGCCGCCGAACTGCTGCGCGCCTGCAACCGCTATATCGAGGAACAACTGCTGGCGCGCAAGGCGGTGCCCAACTGGCAGAGCCTGGACACCCTGGCCGACGCCATCACCAGCGTCGAATACTACCTCGAGCGCCTGTCCGAAGATCACGCCGCCCAGGGCGACATGATCCTCGACGTCGCCGAGGAGAGCCTCGGCAACCTCGGTTATGCGCTGGCTCGAACGCCGATTCTCCCGCTTCCGGAGGCGGCCGAGGAGACGCCGGCGGTGCTGGACGATCCGCTTGACGAAATCGAGGTCATCGCCGAGGAGGCCGATCATGCCCTCGACGACGAACTGCTCCCCGCGGTGGAGCCTGGCGCCCCGCTACTGGTGCCCGTCCCGCTCGACGAACACTCCGAGCCGATCGACGTGCTGCCGCTCGAGCCGGGTGAGTCGCTTGACGAAGTGCAACCGCATGCCGCCCTTGATGAGGCGCCAGGCGTGCTGCCGACTGACGTCGAGCCCGAGCCCGAGCCCGAGCTGAGCGCCCTGAGCGATCCGCTGCAGGATATGGAACTGCTCGCTGCCGAAGCCGAAGAGCTGGTCGAGGACGAACCCGAACCCGCGCCGTCGGCCGGGGAGAGCGCTCCGATACGTGCCCATTTCGACGAAGAGGCCGAACAATCACCCGTCGATGCCGTTGCTCCGACGCCCGCCGAGACGGAACACTGGGACCTGGGCGAGCCTCTGCCCGAGCCCGCCGCCGAACTCGATTCGCTGTCCGCGCAGGACGCGCAGATCGAGCCTCTCACCGCGCAGCCGACCCTGGAGGTGCAAAGCGCAGACCTGCCGCTCGCTGACGCCGATCACTGGGACCTCGGCGAGCCGTTGACCGGTGGCGACGAGCCAGCCGGCGAACTCGACGCGGTGCCGGATTCGCCCGCGCCGCAGGCCGACACCGAAACCTTCGAGCTGCCGCCGCTGGACCTTGCCGCCGAACCCGCCGCGCCGGCGCTGCCCGCAGAACATTGGGATCTCGGCGAACCCGTGGCTGCTGAATCCGCCGTCGTCGACTTCAGCCTCGACCTGCCGCTCGACGAGCTGCCCCCGGTCACCGGCGCTCAGGACGAGGTGAGCCTGGAGCTGCTACCGGACGAGCCCGCCACGCTGCCGGGCCTGGACGACAGTTGGGGCCTTGGCGAGCTCACGCCCGAAGAGCCCGTCGCCGACTTCAGCCTGGACCTGCCGCTCGACGAGCTGCCCCCGGTCACCGGTGCCCAGGACGAGGTGAGTCTTGAACTGCTTGCGGACGAACCGGCCACGCTGCCGGGCCTGGACGACAGCTGGGACCTTGGCGAGCTGGCGCCCGAAGAGCCCGCCGCCGACTCCGGCCTCGACCTGCCGCTCGACGAGTTGCCTGCCGTCACCGGTGCTCAGGATGACACTACGCTGGAGCTGCCGGAGCTGAGTTTCGAGTCGTTGGATGAGGGCGGTCTGAGCTTCGACGAGCACGACATCGCCGCGCTGGAGCTGCCCGAGGTCGAGCTGCCGGGCCTGTCCGAGGCACACGCCGAGGTCGCCGAGCCGCAGGTCGAGGACAAGCCGCTGTCGATGGCCGACGTCATGGCCGCGCCGAGCCAGGCGATAAACCCGCCGGCGCGCGAAGTGCCGCCGAGTCTGCTGCCGCCGCCCGCCGACGAAGAACCGATGGACGAGGAACTGCTGGAAGTCTTCATCGAAGAAGCCGGCGAAGTCATGGAAACCATCGCCGAGTACCTGCCGAAATGGCAGGCCGACCTCGCCGACAAGGCGGCGCTCACCGAGCTGCGCCGTGCTTTCCACACGCTCAAGGGCAGTGGCCGGATGGTCCGTGCGCTGGTTATCGGCGAACTCGCCTGGTCGATCGAGAACCTGCTCAACCGCGTGCTGGACAGGACCATCGAACCTGATGAGCCGGTGCAGCAGGTGATCCTCGGCGTGGTCGCGCTGATGCCCGAACTGGTCGAGGAGTTCGCCGCCAGGGCGCAGCGCCAGCGCGACGACGTCGATCAGCTCGCGGCAATCGCCCACGCACTGGCGAGGGGGCAGACACCACCGCGTTTTAGTGACGGCCCGGACAGCGTCGCCACGTCCGCGGCCGTAACCACGGCGGCAACTTCGCAGGATGCCACTGAAGAAGCCGAGGAAGGCCTGGACCCGCAGTTGCTGGAGATCTTCCGCAACGAGGCGGACGCTCATCTGGATACCCTGAGGAAGTTTCTCGCCGCCTGCGCGGAGGAGCTCCCGCGGCCGGTCAACGACGAACTGCAACGCGCGCTGCATACCCTCAAGGGCAGCTCGCACATGGCCGGGATCCTGCCGATGGCGGAAATCGCCGCGCCGCTGGAGCGCATGGTCAAGGAGCTCAAGGCCAACCTGATTCCCCTGGATCTGGCCGAGACCGAACTGCTGCGTGATGCCGAGGCGCTGTTCCGCGAGGGCCTGGCGCAGCTGGAGACGCATCCGTTCCGCCCGATCGAGGGCGCCGATGCGCTCATCTCCCGTGTGCAGAAGCTCCTGAGCGAACGCCTGGAGGCCGCGCAGAGCGCGCGTAGCGGCGAGTCGGGCAGCGTCCGCGATCCGCAGATGATCGCGCTGTTCCTCGCCGAAGGCATGGACATCCTGCTGGACGCCTCGGACCTGCTCGATCGCTGGCACGAACACCCCGCCGAACGCCAGGAGCTGGGCGCGCTGCGCGAGGAGCTGAGCACGCTCGGGCGCGGCGCGCGGATGGCCGAGCTGCCGCAGATCGACGAGCTGTGCCAGGCGCTGCTGGACACCTACAGCGCGGTGCAGGACGGCCGCCGCACGGTCAGCCCGGCGTTCTTCCGGGAAGTCGACCTGTCCCACGAGGCGCTCGTCGGAATGATGGATCAGGTCGCCGCCGGCCAGCAGGTAACCGCTCAGCCGGAGCGCGTGCAAGCGTTGCGCGCCCTGCTCGATGAGGTCGAGCAGGTTCCTGGCGAACTGCCGTCCGCGCTCGTGGAACAGGGCGAGGAGGCCGCCGCGCAGGATGCGCAGGGCTGGGGCGAGCCCGACGGCGAGACGGTTGCCGAGGAGGCGGTCGAGCAGCGCATGAGTCACGACCTGCCGGCCGTGCAGGCGCGCGCCAGCTCGCTGGACGAGGAAATGGTCGACATCTTCCTCGAGGAAGCCGTGGACATCCTCGACAGCTCGGGCCAGGCCCTGCAGCGCTGGGTCAACGACCCGGAAAACCATCTGGTGCTGTCATCCCTGCATCGCGACCTGCACACCCTGCGCGGTGGCGCGCAGATGGCCGAAATCAACCCGATCGGCGAACTCGCCCATGAACTCGAAAGCCTCTACGAAGGGCTGCTCGACCGCCGTTACGGGGTCAGCGCCGAGCTGGTCGCACTGTTGCGCCGCAGCCATGACTGCCTGGCCATCCTGCTCGACCAGTTGAAGGCGAACCAGCCGCTGGCGGCGGCCGACACCCTGATCAGCATCGTCCGCGATTTCCGCTCCAGCGGCGCGGCCATGGCCCACGCGCATCAGCTTCCGCCATCGGAAGTGTCGTCGGAGCCGGACGCGGCACCGGAAGATGATGCCGCGCACAGCGTCGAGCCCGAAGCGGACACCGACGCGGCGCTGGTCTTCGAGGCGGCACCGGAGAACGTCCCGGCGCCCGCGCCGACCCCGAAGCCGGTGGTGGTCGAGGACGAGCGCGACTACGAACTGGTGGACATCTTCCTCGAGGAAGGTTTCGACATCATCGACAGCGCCGGCGCCGCCTTGCAGCGCTGGATGGGCGATGTCGACAACAGCGTCGATCTGGAGGCCCTGCAGCGCGACCTGCACACCCTCAAGGGTGGCGCGCGGATGGCTGAGATTCGCGAGATCGGCGACCTCGCGCACGAACTGGAATTTCTCTACGAAGGCCTCTGCGGCGGACGCCTGCGTGCCAGCCAGCCGCTGTTCGGGCTGCTCCAGGCCTGCCACGACCGCCTTGCCGACATGCTCGAAGCGGTGCGCGAGCGCTCGGCCGTGCCGGGCGGCGACGACCTCATCGAGGCGATCCGCCGTTGGCGCGCCAATCCCGACGAGCAGCTCAGTGTGCCCACCAGCGTGCACTTGCAGCCGGCCCCGAGCCCTGTCGAGGAGGACGAGGGCGCCGAGGCGGAAATCCTCGACATCTTCCTCGAAGAGGCCGACGAGCTGCTGGAAGCCCTGGAAGCCGCGCTTGGTAGCTGGGAAGACAAGCCCAACGACAGCGAGCCGATCGATGAGATGCTCCGCGTGCTGCATACCCTCAAGGGCGGCGCGCGCCTGGCAGGCCAGAAGACCCTCGGTAATCTGACCCACGCCCTGGAGCAGCGCCTCGGCGAGGCCCTGCTGCAGGGCGCGCCCTGGCCGCAGAGCCTGGTGCTGGATGTGCAGTCGGGTTTCGAGGGGTTGCAGAAGGAGGTCGACGGGCTGCGCCGGCGTCTGGCGCAGAGCGACGAGGCGGCCGGGCAGGCATCGACCGAGCCCGGCGGCGCGCTGGTGCTGGACGCGCCCATCGTGGCGGCCAGCCAGGCCTCAGGCGCGACCAGGGAGAACCGCGTGCTGCCGTTCGTCCGCCGTGCCCAAGAAGCCGCGCAGCAGGACAACGCGCGGCGCGGCCCGCAGGAGCTGGTCAAGGTGCCGGCCGAACTGCTCGAAGGGCTGGTCAATCTGGCCGGGGAAACCTCCATCTTCCGCGGGCGCGTCGAACAGCAGGTGAGCGACGTCGGTTTCACCCTCGGCGAGATGGAAGCGACCATCGAGCGGGTGCGCGACCAGTTGCGTCGGCTGGACACCGAAACCCAGGCGCAGATCCTCAGCCGCTACCAGGCCGAGGCCGAACGCGCCGGCTACGAGGATTTCGACCCGCTGGAGATGGACCGCCACTCGCAGTTGCAGCAGCTGTCGCGCGCGCTGTTCGAGTCCGCCTCCGACCTGCTCGACCTCAAGGAAACCCTGGCCGCGCGCAACCGCGACGCGGAAACCCTGCTGCTGCAGCAGGCGCGGGTCAACACCGAGCTGCAGGAAGGCTTGATGCGCACGCGCATGGTGCCGTTCGATCGCCTGGTGCCGCGGCTACGACGGATCGTCCGGCAGGTCGCCGGTGAGCTGGGCAAGCAGGTCGAGTTCGTCGTCGGCAACGCCGAGGGCGAGATGGACCGCAGCGTGCTCGAACGCATCGTCGCGCCGCTCGAACACATGCTGCGCAACGCCGTCGACCACGGCATCGAGAGCGCCGAGCGCCGTCAGGCGGCCGGCAAGCCGGCGCAGGGCACGATTCGCCTCAACCTCGGCCGCGAGGGGGGCGACATCCTCCTCACCCTGGCCGACGACGGTGCCGGCATCCGCCTCGAAGCGGTGCGCCGCAAGGCCATCGAGCGTGGGCTGATGAGCGAGACCTCGGAAATCTCCGATCACGACGTGCTGCAGTTCATCCTCGAGGCCGGTTTCTCCACCGCGGAGAAAGTCACGCAGATTTCCGGGCGCGGCGTCGGCATGGACGTGGTGCATTCGGAGGTCAAGCAGCTCGGCGGTTCGATGAGCATCGACTCGACGCCAGGCGAGGGCACGCGCTTCCAGATCCGCCTGCCGTTCACCGTGTCGGTGAACCGCGCGCTGATGGTCTATTCCGGCGAGGACCTCTACGCCATCCCGCTGAACACCATCGAGGGCATCGTGCGGGTCTCGCCGTACGAGCTGGAAGCCTATTACGCGCCCGATGCGCCGCGCTTCGAATACGCCGGCCAGCCTTACGAGCTGCGCTACCTCGGCGACCTGCTGAGCAACGGCCAGCAGCCCAAGCTGATCGGCCAGAGCCTGCCGCTGCCGGTGATCCTGGTGCGTTCGGCAGAGTATTCGGTGGCGGTGCAGGTGGACAGCCTGGCCGGTTCGCGGGAGATCGTGGTAAAGGGCCTCGGCCCGCAGTTCGCCGGCGTGCCGGGAATTTCCGGCGCGACCATCCTCGGCGACGGCCGCGTGGTGGTGATTCTCGACCTGCTGGCGACCATCCGCGCGCTGCAGGCGCGCCAGACGCACCTGTTACCGCACGGCAGCGGCCCGCTCGGCGGCGAAGTGGAAAGCGAACGGCCGGCGCTGGTGATGGTGGTGGACGACTCGGTCACCGTGCGCAAGGTCACCAGCCGCCTGCTCGAGCGCAACGGCATGAACGTGCTGACCGCCAAGGACGGCGTCGATGCCATCGCCCAACTGCAGGAGCAGAAGCCGGACATCATGCTGCTGGACATCGAGATGCCGCGCATGGACGGCTTCGAGGTGGCCACGCTGGTGCGCCACGACGAACGCCTGAAGGACCTGCCGATCATCATGATCACCTCGCGTACCGGTGAAAAACACCGCGAGCGGGCGATGGCCATCGGCGTCAACGAATACCTGGGCAAGCCCTATCAGGAATCGCTCCTGCTCGAGTGCATCCAGCAACTGGTCAAATCCCATGAGTGAGAAAGCGGCGGCGCGTATCGCCGTCATCGCCGACACCTCGCTGCAGCGTCACGTGCTGCAGCATGCGCTGGCCGGCAACGGTTATCAGGTAGTGCTGAACAGCGACCCGGCGCGCCTCGACGATGCCGCGCTGGATGCCTGCGAAACCGACCTCTGGCTGGTCGACCTGGCGCAGCAGTCGGAGGATTCCGCGCTGCTCGACAGCCTCCTCGAGCGCACCAACGCGCCGGTACTGTTCGGCGAGGGGCATGCTCCCGAACGGCATTCGGAACATTACCCGCGCTGGGAGCGCAGCCTGTTCGGCAAGCTCAAGCGGCTGATCGGCGACCCGGCGCAGGCGGTCGGCCCGAGCCTCGATGCGCTGCTTTCCGAGGCGCAGCGCCCGCCGCGCGTGGACCTGCCGCAGGCGCTGGCGCAGAGCCCGTTGCAGGCCGGCGAACCGGCGCGCCAGGTATGGCTGCTGGCCGCCTCGCTGGGCGGTCCGGCGGCGGTGAAGGCGTTTCTCGACGCCTTGCCGGGTGGCCTGCCAGTGGGTTTCCTCTACGCCCAGCACATCGACGCCGCGTTCGAGTCGCGCTTGCCGCAGGCGGTCGGCCGGCACAGCCAGTGGCACGTCAACCCGGTGCGCCCCGGCGACAGCGTGCGCTGCGGTGAAGTCGTGGTGGTGCCGATCGGCAACGAGCTGCGCTTCGACGAAGACAGCCTCATGCAGGTCTCGACCCAGAGCTGGCCCGAGCCCTACGCGCCGTCGATCGATCAGATGATGCTCAACCTGGCCCAGCAGTTCGGTCGCCATTGCGGCGTCATCGCCTTCAGCGGCATGGGCAGCGACGGCAGCGCCGCGGCGGCCTACGTGCGCCGCCAAGGCGCGGAAATCTGGACGCAACGCGCCGACACCTGCGCCTGCCCGAGCATGCCGGACAGCCTGCGCGAAGCGGGCTACTCCAGCCTCACCGGTGATCCGCGCGAGCTGGCCCAGGCCCTGGTCGCGCGCCTGGCCGAGGCACTGAACTGATGTCCGCCCAGTCCTTCACCATGTCTTACCGGAGCCCGTCGCGATGAGCCAGGCCGTCATTGAACAGAACGGCGCCGCGAGCGTCACCGGACTGCTGCTGCCGCTGACCGACCGCACCCTGCTGGTGCCCAACGTGGCGCTGGCCGAACTCATCACCTATCGCGCCCCGCAGACCCAGGCCGGCATGCCGGCCTGGCTGCTGGGGCAGATCGCCTGGCGCGACCTGCGTCTGCCGCTGCTGTCCTTCGAGGCGGCGTCCGGGGGCGAGGCGAAGGTGGTTCCGGGCGCGCGCGTCGCCGTGCTCAACGCCATCGGCGGGCGCTCCCACGTGAAATTCATCGCGCTGTTGATCCAGGGCATTCCCCGCTCGCTGAAGCTTGATGCCAGCCTGCGTCGGGCCGACGCGCCGCTGGCGCCGCTGGAGCTGGACGTGGTCGAGCTGGGCGACGACCTGGCGAGGATTCCCGATCTCGCCGGGCTGGAGCAGAAGCTCGCGGATGCCGGCTTGATCTGAGGGTAGCGAGCGTTGTGCTCGCGGCTTCCTAGCCCTTGCCGCGGGTGCGGGTCAGGCCGTGCTCGGCGTTCTTTTCCAGGTACTCGATGACCAGCCCGGCGACATCCTTGCCGGTGGTCACTTCGATGCCTTCCAGGCCCGGTGAGGAGTTCACCTCCATCACCAGCGGGCCGTGGTTCGAGCGCAGGATGTCGACGCCGGCCACCGAGAGCCCCATCACCTTGGCCGCACGGATCGCCGTCATGCGCTCCTCCGGGGTGATCTTGATCAGGCTGGCGGTGCCGCCGCGGTGCAGGTTGGAGCGGAATTCGCCGGGCGCGGCCTGACGCTTCATCGAGGCGATCACCTTGTCGCCGACCACGAAGCAGCGGATGTCGGCACCGCCGGCCTCCTTGATGTACTCCTGCACCATGATGTCCTGCTTCAGGCCCATGAACGCCTCGATCACCGATTCCGCCGCCTTCTCCGTCTCGCAGAGCACCACGCCGATGCCCTGGGTGCCTTCCAGCACTTTGATCACCAGAGGCGCGCCGTTGACCATGCGGATCAGGTCTGGCACGTCGTCCGGTGAGTGGGCGAAGCCGGTGACCGGCAGGCCGATGCCCTTGCGCGAGAGCAGTTGCAGCGAGCGCAGCTTGTCCCGCGAGCGGCTGATCGCCACCGACTCGTTGAGCGGGAACACGCCCATCATCTCGAACTGGCGCAGCACCGCGCAGCCGTAGAAGGTCACCGAGGCGCCAATCCGCGGGATCACCGCGTCGAAGCCTTCCAACGGGCCGCCGCGGTAGTGGATCTGCGGCTTGTGGCTGGCGATGTTCATGTAGGCGCGCAGGGTGTCGATCACCTGCATCTCGTGACCGCGCGCCTGGCCGGCCTCCACCAGTCGTCGGGTCGAATACAGGCGCGGATTGCGCGACAGCACGGCGATCTTCATTGGGCACCGGGAGAAGTGAGTATCTGGGGTTTGTTGAGCAGGTAGGCGTGCGCGGGATTGACCAGCAATCGACCGTCGACCAGCGCTTTCGATCCCAACAGCACGCGATATCGCATGGTTTTCCTGCAGGTCAGGGTGAATTCCACCGGCCATGCCCGTTCACCCAGAGCGAGCAGGGTGCGGATCACGTAACGGGCCTGGGCCTGGCCATTGGAGCTCTTGATCGTCTTGCGCGTCACAATTGGCGCTTCGCAGCGGTGGCGCCGCTGCACCAGCGTGCCGATGTGCGCGTTGAAGCGTACCCAGCGTTCTCCGTCGCGCTCGAACTCGCTGATCTCGGTGGCATGCAGCGCGGAGGTGCTGGCGCCGGTGTCGATCTTCGCGCGCAGGCCGACGACACCCAGGTCGGGCAGGGCGATCCACTCGCGCAGGCCGGTCACGCAAAAGGCTTCGGGGCTATCCAAAGGCGGCTCCCTCTCAGGAAGGCGGCATTCTAGTGAGCCCGCATGACAACTGCACGCAGCGGGCTTACCGTTGGTTTACCGCAGGGGACATTTCATGGTGCGATGAACGCACCCTACACAATCGGAACCCGCATGAGCGAGAAAGACGACGACAAAGTGCGCCTGGACAAGTGGCTCTGGGCGGCCCGCTTCTACAAGACCCGCGCGCTGGCCAAGGCGGCCATCGAGGGCGGCAAGGTGCACTGCCGCGGCGAGCGCTGCAAACCGAGCAAGGAGCCGAAGATCGGCGAGGAACTGACCCTGCGCACCGGCTTCGACGAGCGCACGGTGCGCATTCTGGCGCTATCGGTGGTGCGCCGCGGCGCACCCGAGGCGCAGACCCTCTACGAGGAAACCGCCGAGAGCGTCGAGCGCCGCGAACAGGCCGCGGCGCAGCGCAAGGCCGGCAGCCTGGGTGTCACCACCGACGGCCGGCCGAGCAAGAAGCAACGTCGTCAGCTGTTCACCTTCCGCGACAGCCATTGAGGCCGTTCAGTCGCCGCGGACCAGTGCCAGCCGGCGGATCATCGGCAGGCGCGCGAGCTGGGCGAACAGGGGCGCGGTGAGGCGTTCCAGGGCATGGCTGCAGTGGCTCGCGTAGGGCGTGCAGCAACCCCAGGCGATGGCCAGCAGGCTGAGGAACAGGCCGCCGACGAAGTCGTCCGAGCCCCAGTGCGCGCCGGCCACCAGGCGCGGCAGCATGAACAGCGTGGCCAGGCCCCAGATCACCAGCAGCCGCCAGCCGCGGGCGAAGAAGCTGAGGAACAGCGCCCAGAGCAGCAGCACCGAGGCGTGGTCGCCGGGGAAGCTGCGTTCCGATGCGTCCTTGAGCTCCCAGCGGTCCCAGTCCGGGAACAGCTCGCTCAGGCGCACGGCGCCGTCGATCACCAGCGACGGGCTGGCGTGCTGCCAGTCCAGCAGCTTGGCCAGTGCGGTGAATCCGGTGCGCACCAGCAACAGCAGGAGCAGGATCGCGACGAAGGCGAACAGCGCACGGCGCACTTCGTTGCCGGGGAACACCCAGCCGCGGTGCAGCAGGAAACTCAGCATGATCAGCCCGGCGGCGACATCCATCGGCCGCAGGCTGCCAATCGCCCAGGTCTTCGCCCACCAGCCACCGTCCGCCAGTGGCGTGTTGAGCAGGCGGAATAACTGGTCGTCGAAGTGGTCCCACAACAGGCGGGTCGGTTCCCACACCCAGCTGGCCAGCAGCAGGGCGGCGAATAGATGGCAAAGCAGCAGCGGCCGCATGCGCCAGGAGGCGCGCAGTAACGTGGTCATTCGGTCATCTTCCCTAAGATAAAACCCGGGCGAGAGGGTAGACCCGCGCTCAGGCCGCGCCAAGCCGCCCGGTCGGAATCTTGGATCGCCCCCGCTTTGCGCCTAGAATCGACGCCCTTTGCCGTCCCCAACCTGCGAGCGACGCCATGTCCGACTTCACTCAGCGCTTCATCTTCGACGACACCGACGTGCGCGGCGAACTCGTCACTCTCGGCGACAGCTACCAGCACGTCCTCGCCAAGCACCCCTATCCCGAACCAGTCGCCCAGTTGCTCGGCGAGCTGCTGGCGGCCGCGGCGCTGCTGGTCGGCACGCTGAAATTCGACGGCCTGCTGGTGCTGCAGGCGCGCTCCTCCGGCGGCGTGCCGCTGCTCATGGTGGAGTGCTCCAGCGAGCGCCAGGTGCGCGGCATCGCGCGCTACCACGCCGAGCAGATCGCCGACGGCGCTGGGCTCGCCGAGCTGATGCCCGAGGGCATGCTGACGGTGACCATCGACCCGCGCGCCGGTCAGCGCTACCAGGGCATCGTCGCCCTGGACGGGATCAACCTGTCCGCCTGCCTGACCAACTACTTCGCCAATTCCGAGCAGTTGCCGACACGTTTCTGGCTGTACGCCGATGGTCGGCGCTCGCGTGGCCTGCTGCTCCAGGCGCTGCCGCCGGATCGGCTGAAGGACGCCGAGGCCCGCGCCGCGAACTGGCAGCACCTGACCGCGCTGGCGGACACCCTCACCGCCGAGGAGCTGCTTGGCCTGGACAACCTCACCGTGCTGCACCGGCTGTATCACGAGGAGGCGGTGCGCCTGTTCGATCCGCTGGGTCTGGAATTCCGCTGCAGCTGCAACCGTCAGCGTTCCGCCAATGCGCTGGTCAGCCTCGGCCAGCAGGACGCGGAACGGCTGCTCGAAGAACACGGCGGCTCGGTGGAGATCGACTGCCAGTTCTGCAACCAGCGCTACCGCTTCGACAAGACCGACGTCGCCCAGCTGTTCGCCGGTGGCGGCAGTGGCGCACCTTCCTCGACCCGCCACTGATCGGCGCGGGCACCGCCTGAGCCCCGCCCGATGCCTGGCATCTGGACAAGCGGGTAGGGTGGGTGCCATAAAGGTGGCGCTGTCGTCCGTAGTGCCGTTTTGCTGGCGAATCCGGAAACTAACGGCAGCCGACGGACTCTATACGCGTCGTTGCTACCGCTTCGCTCGCCAATCACGCGCGCCCGCCGGGCTCGCGAACCACGCCAGGGCGAAGCAGGACTGCACCTGGCTAGACCTTTGAACTGCCCCCAGAACCGGTGACGACTCCGACGAGGTTGCTGCCTCTGGGCGCGATACGGACGCCAACACGAATCCAGGGAAGACCATGGTCTGCCACCGCGACCCCCGTCGTTTCTGGCTCTGCGCCGCCGCCTCGCACTTGCAGCACATCCTCTGGCATAATCCGGCACACTTTTCTCATGCTGTAGCCGGGCAAAGAGTTCACTACAGATCGTTAGGAAGCATCCGGCTGAGACCAACGAGGACGCCATGAACCAAGCCATACAAGCCGTTTACACCGACATCAGCACGTCGCAGCTGGTCGAAGAAGCCATTCGCCGCGGCGAAGGCGAGTTGGCCGCCAATGGCGCGCTGGTGGTGAGAACCGGGCACCGCACCGGTCGCTCGCCGGCCGACCGCTTCATCGTGGACGAGCCCAGTACCACCGCCGACATCGGCTGGGGCGCGATCAACCGCAAGTTCCCGGCCGACAAGTTCGATGCCCTGTGGGACCGCGTGCAGGCCTTCTCCGACGCCCAGGACAGCTTCGTTTCGCATGTCCACGTAGGCTCGGCCGAGACCCACTACCTGCCGGTCAAGATGACCACTGCCACGGCCTGGCAGAACCTCTTCGGTCGTCAGCTGTTCATCGAACCCGCCGAGTACAACCCGTCCGGCAAGGACGAGTGGCAGGTCCTGAACGTCGCCAACTTCGAGTGCGTGCCCGAGCGTGACGGCACCAACTCCGACGGCTGCGTGATCCTCAACTTCGCGCAGAAGAAAGTCCTGATCGCCGGCATGCGTTACGCCGGCGAGATGAAGAAAGCCATGTTCAGCGTGCAGAACTTCCTGCTGCCGGCCGCCGACGTGCTGCCGATGCACTGCGCCGCCAACATCGGCGAGGAAGGCGACGTGACGCTGTTCTTCGGCCTGTCCGGCACCGGCAAGACGACCCTCTCGGCCGACGAAAGCCGCTACCTGATCGGCGACGACGAGCACGGCTGGGGCACCGGCGTGGTGTTCAACATCGAGGGCGGCTGCTACGCCAAGTGCATCGACCTGTCCGAGAAGAACGAGCCGGTGATCTGGAAGGCCATCCAGTTCGGCACCGTGCTGGAAAACGTCGTGCTCGACGACAAGCGCGTGCCGGATTACAGCGACGACAGCCTGACCCAGAACAGCCGTGCGGCCTACCCGCTGGAGTACGTCGAGAAGCGCTCGCAGCAGAACCTCGGCGGCGAGCCGAACGCGGTGATCTTCCTCACCTGCGACCTGACCGGCGTGCTGCCGCCCGTGTCGATCCTCGACGAAGAGCAGGCGGCGTACCACTTCCTCTCCGGCTACACCGCGCTGGTCGGCTCCACCGAGATGGGCTCGGGCGCCGGCATCAAGTCGACCTTCTCCACCTGCTTCGGCGCGCCGTTCTTCCCGCGTCCGGCCGGCGTCTACGCCGAGCTGCTGATCAAGCGCATCCGCGCGTTCGGCTCCAAGGTCTACCTGGTCAACACCGGCTGGACCGGCGGCGGCTACGGGGTCGGCAAGCGCTTCAACATCCCGACCACCCGTGGCGTGATCGCGGCGATCCAGAGCGGCGCGCTGATCGGCGCCGAGACCGAGCAACTGCCGATCATCAACCTGCGCGTTCCGAAGGCCGTGCCGGGTGTCGAAACCCAGCTGCTCAACCCGCGCAACACCTGGGAAGACCAGAACGCCTACGACGAAGCGGCGAAGGGGCTGGCCAGCCTGTTCATCGAGAACTTCAAGAAGTTCGACGTTTCCGACGCTATCAGGGCCGCCGGCCCGCAGCTGTAAGCGGTTCCGCGTCAGGAAAGGCCGTCTTCGGGCGGCCTTTTTCGTTGGCTCAGAAACCGCGGAATTCGGCGAACGCTTCCACGGCGATCCGGCTGGCGCGCAGGGCGTTCACCGGGGCGTCCGGGTCGGCGTAGCCCAGCGCCATGGCGCAATAGATCATCTCCTGCTCGGGCAGCGCGAAGTGGCGTTTCAGCGTCTCGCGCCCCTGCGCCCAGTACTCCTGCATGCAGGTGGACAGCCCGCGCTCCTGCGCGGCGAGGGCCAGGGTCTGCATGAACATTCCCAGGTGCGCCCACTGGCCATGCCCCATGCGCGCGTCGATGACGAAGAACAGCCCGACTGGCGCGCCGAAGAATTCCAGGTTGCGGGCGAACTGACGGTAGCGCGCGGGCTTGTCGTCGCGGGCGATGCCGAGGGCCGCGTAGAGCGCCTCGCCGACCTCGTAACGGCGCTCGCGATAGGGCGACCAGAGCGGGTCCGGGTAGACCCGTCGCTCGCCGACCTCGCCCTGCGGGTTGGCCTGCAGCGCGGCGCCCACCGCGTCGATCACCGCGCGGCGTTCGTCGCCGGCGACGGCGATGACCTTCCATGGCTGCAGGTTGCCGCCGGACGGCGCATGACGCGCCACGTCGAGAAGCTCGCGCAGCAGCGCTTCGGGCACCTCGGTGGGGGTGAAGGCGCGTATCGAGCTGCGCTGGCGGATGGCGTCGCTGACGTTCATGGCGTTGCTCCGGTGGATGAACCCTCATAGTGCCTGCGGCCACGCGGCTTTGCAGCGGCGGATGACCCGCGCGGGACGAGGCTCTGCTACCGTGCCGGCTGCCCTGCGTCGTGCGCCGTTTCCGCGCCGGCCGATCTACCGAGGTAAGCCATGATCGAACAGACCCTCGCCGACATCTTTGGCTACGACGGTTTCCGTCCGGGCCAGGAGGCCGCCATCCGCGCGGTGATCGACGGCCGTTCGGCGGCGGCGATCTTTCCCACGGGTTCCGGCAAATCGCTGTGCTACCAACTGCCGGCATTGCTGCTGCCCAACCTGACGCTGGTCGTCTCGCCCTTGCTGGCGCTGATGCAGGACCAGCTGGCGTTCCTTCACCGCCACGGGATCGCCGCCGCCAGCATCGACTCGGCGCAGAGCCGCGAGGACGCCAGCGCGGTGATGGCGCGGGCAAAGTCCGGCGAGCTGAAGATCCTGATGATCTCGGTGGAGCGGCTGAAGAACGAGCGCTTCCGCCACTTCATCGCCCAGGTGCCGATCTCGCTGCTGGTGGTGGACGAGGCGCACTGCATCTCCGAGTGGGGCCACAACTTTCGCCCCGACTACCTCAAGCTGCCGAACTACGCGCGCCAGTTCGGCATTCCCCAGGTGCTGCTGCTGACCGCCACGGCGACGCCGCCGGTGATCGCCGACATGCAGGCCAAGTTCGCCATCGCCGCGGGCGACGTGATCACCACCGGCTTCTACCGGGCCAATCTCAACCTGCTGGTGGAACCGGTGGCCGGGCGCGACAAGCTGCGCCGGCTGGTCGACTGGCTCGGCGCCAAGGCCGGCGAGCCGGCAATCGTCTACGTCACCCAGCAGAAAACCGCCGAGCAGGTCGCCGCTCACCTCGGCGCCAGCGGCGTACCGGCCAGCGCCTACCACGCCGGCATGCCGTTTGATGTGCGCGAGGCGATCCAGCGGCAGTTCATGGACGGGCGGATCAACTGCATCGTGGCCACCATCGCCTTCGGCATGGGCATCGACAAGAGCGACATCCGCAACGTGGTGCACTTCGACCTGCCGAAATCGATCGAGAACTATAGCCAGGAGATCGGCCGCGCCGGCCGCGACGGGCACCCTTCGGATTGCCTGGTGCTGGCGAATCGCGACAGCCTCAGTGTGCTGGAGAACTTCGTCTACGGCGACACCCCGGAACTCGACGGCATCCGCGAGGTGCTCGAGGAAATCCGCCAGGCCGAAGGCGGCCAGTGGGAGCTGATGCTGGGCGCGCTGAGCGAGCAGAGCAACATCCGCCCACTGCCGCTGAAGACGTTGCTGGTGCAGCTGGAACTGCGCGGCATCATCGCCCCGCGCTACGCCTATTTCGCCGAGTACCGCTTCAAATACCTGATCGAGCCGGATGCCCTGCTGGAGAAGTTCGACGGCGAGCGTCGCCAGTTCGTCGAGGCCATCGTGCACAGTTCGGCTCGCGCGCGGACCTGGTGCACGGTGGATTTCGAGGCGCTCTACAACCAGCACCGCGCCGAGCGCGGACGGGTGGTCAAGGCACTGGACTGGTTCCAGGAGCGTGGCTGGATCGAGCTGGAGAGCAAGCAGATGACCGAAGTCTACGAACGGCTGCGCAGCGAGTTCGCCATCGATCGGCTCAGCGGCGAACTGCATGACTATTTCCGCCAGCAGGAAACCAGCGAGATTACCCGCATCCACGCCATGCTCGAACTGTTCGCCAGCGATCGCTGCCTGAGCCAGCGCCTGGCCGCGTATTTCGGCGACGCGCAGGCGCCGCAGCAGTGCGGGCACTGCTCGGTGTGCCGGGGACGGGTCGCGCGGCTGCCGGAATCGCCGGCGCTGCCGCCGCTGCAGGGCAGGGATTTCCACGCGCTGTGCGGCGCGTTCATCCAGCGCTACGAGGCGCTCAAGGGCAAGGCACCGAGCAGCGAGACGCTGACCCGCTTTCTCTGCGGCATCGGCGCGCCGCTGTTCACCAAGCTCAAGGCGAAGGGCATCGGCGGCTTCGCTGCGCTGGACGAATACCCCTATGCGCGGGTGCGGAACTGGGCCGAAGCGCATGTCTGAGCGCCTTGCGGTCAATTCCTGAAACAAAAGCGCCCGTTACGGCGCCGCGAAGCGAACGGCAGGCGGCCATACTCAAGGGCCTACCGTGCGCCTTCCTCGGGAGGCCTTCCCTCGCAATATGCCCGGAGGCTGCTCATGCCCACGCGTCGCCAGTTCGTCCAACGGTCATCCCTTCTCGCTGCCATGGCCGGCCTCGCGCCGCTGCTGCCGGCCTCGGCCTTCGCCGCCGATGAGCTGATGATGCGCAGTATCCCGTCTTCCGGGGAGCGCCTGCCGGTGATCGGCCTGGGCACCTCGCGGACCTTCAACGTCGATCCCGCCTCCGGCGAGATGAGCGGGCTGCTGGAGGTGATGAAGACCTTCGTCGAGGGCGGTGCGCGGCTGATCGATACCGCGCCCAGCTACGGCGATGCCGAGGCGGTGACCGGTGAACTGGTGAAACGCGTCGGTGCGCGCGACGAGGTGTTCCTCGCCACCAAGGTCTCGTCCACCGGTCGCGAGGCCGGGCAGCGCCAGATCGAGGCCAGCTTCAAGGCGCTGCAAACCGAGAAGATCGACCTGATCCAGGTGCACAACCTGCAGGACACCGTCACCCAGCTGGGCCTGCTGCGCGAGCTGAAGGAACAGGGGCGGATTCGCTACATCGGCATCACCCACTACGTCGAATCGGCCCATGACGACCTGATCGCAGTGCTGCAGAAGGAAAAGGTCGACTTCGTCCAGTTCAACTATTCGGTGGCCGCGCGCAATGCCGAGAAGCGGCTGCTGCCGTTCTGCGCCGAGCATGGTATTGCCACACTGATCAACCGCACCTACGGCGCCGGCCAGCTGTTCGCGCGGGTCAAGGGCAAGGCGCTGCCGGGCTGGGCGGTCGCCGAGCTGAGGGTCGGTTCCTGGGCGCAGCTGATGCTCAAGTTCGTGCTCGCCGACCCGGCGGTGACCGCCGTGATCCCCGCCACTTCCAACCCGCGCTACATGGCCGACAACCTGCTTGCCGGTCAGGGCCGCCTGCCGGATGCCCGGCAGCGCGAGCAGATCGCCGCCGAGTTCGCCTGATGCGGTTTGCTGCCGCCGTTGCGCGCTGGCCGACCATCCGCCCGGCGCGCCATCGTTCACCGTGACGCGGGCGTAACGCCCAGGCCGCCCCGGCCTATGGCCCGAAGCCCATGGCGCACGGGGCCTCGACAACACGGGAATCTCCATGTCCGACCATCCCATGACGCGGCGGCTGTCCACTGCCATCAACGCCCGTCCCGGCGAACTGCTGCCGGCGCTGGCCGGCTTCGGCCTGTTCTTCTGCCTGTTCAGCGGCTACTTCATGCTGCGCCCGATCCGCGAGGCGATGGGTATCCAGGGCGGTGTGGACAACCTGCAATGGCTGTTCTCCGCCACCTTCGTGGTGATGCTGATCGCCGTGCCTGCGTTCGCCTGGCTCAACTCGCGCGTGCCGCGCAGTCATTTCATCGACTGGGTCTACGGCTTCTTCTGCCTCAACCTGCTGGCCTTCGCCGCGCTGTTCGCCGCGCACAGCGACAGCGTGTGGATGGCGCGGGCGTTCTACGTGTGGATCTCGGTCTACAACCTGTTCGTCGTCTCGGTGGCCTGGAGCCTGATGGCCGACGTGTTCGATTCGTCGCAGGCCAGGCGCCTGTTCGCTTTCATCGCCGCCGGTGCCAGTGTCGGCGGGCTGGTCGGCCCGGCGCTCGCCGCGTTGCTGGTGGACATGCTCGGCCAGGCCGGGCTGGCGCTGCTGTCCGCCCTGCTGCTGGGCGCGGCGCTGCTGCTCAAGCACTACCTGATGACCTGGCGCGAGCGCGGCGGGGCCGGTCGCCCGGGTGCGCAGGCGGCGGAAAGCCCGCGGCGGCCGGTGGCCGGGAATCCGTTCAGCGGCATGCTGCGGGTAATCCGTTCGCGCTATCTGCTCGGGGTCTCGGGGTTCGTCATCCTGCTCGCCACGGTGAGCACCTTTCTCTATTTCGAGCAGGCGCGACTGGTCGCCGAGCTGTTTCCCGATCGCCACGAGCAGGTCCGCGTGTTCGGCCTGATCGACTTCGTCGTGCAGGCCGGCGCGCTGCTCGCCCAGGTGTTCGTCACCGGCCGCATTGCCCAGCGCTTCGGCATGCGCGCGCTGCTGACGCTGGTGCCGGCGCTGCTCTGCCTCGGCTTCGTCGGCCTGGCGCTGGCGCCGACCTTCGCCATGCTCGCCGGGCTGATGATCGTGCGGCGCATAGGCGAGTACGCCTTCGTCCGCCCCGGCCGGGAAATGCTCTTCGCGCCGCTGGACGCGCAGAGCAAGTACAAGGCTAAGAACTTCATCGACACGGTGGTTTACCGCGGCGGCGACGCCATCAGCGGCTGGGCCAAGAGCCTGCTCGATCTGCTCGGCCAGGGCGCGGTGCTGGTGGCGCTGGTCGGCGCCGTGTGCGCGGCGCTATGGGGCGCGCTCGGCTGGTACCTCGGCGAAAGAGCCGATCTCGACGCACGCAAGCCGCCGCGCCAGAGGCCTGCAGGTCGAATGTGACGGTTTGATGAAGATTGCCGTGGCCGGCTACCGCCTCCCGCGCCGCGCGGATACGCTCGCTCGCAGCGTGCCACCGCGCAGCGAACTCACGGGGGAATCATGTCGTTTCGAATCCATGCCCGACGCCACGCCGACGACGAGGTGCGGCGGGTCGCCAGGGAACGTATCGCCGAGGCCGTCGCCGCGCTGGACAGCGGCACGCCCAGCGGCGTGCACGATGCGCGCAAGCGGCTCAAGGAACTCCGCGCGCTGTTGCGCCTGGTGCACAAGCCGCTCGGCAAGAAGCTCTTCACCTGCCACAACCGCCAGTTCCGCGACATCGGCCAGCAGCTGTCGAGCCTGCGCGATGCCACGGCGATGGTCGAATGCTGGGATGCGCTGGTCGCCGAGGACCCCCGGCGTTTCTCCAGCGCGGCGATGAAGCGCGTGCGGGCGCGGTTGCAGGCTCGGGTGGCGGATATCGCGCCGGATCAGCCGCAGGCCCATGCCGAGCTGCTCGCCAGCCTCGGCGCGGCGAGCGAAGCGGTGGCCGACTGGCCGCTGCGCGCGCAGGGCTTCGCGCTGTTCAAGGCCGGGGTGCTGCGTACCTGCCAGGAGGGGCGCCGGGCGATGAAGGCGGTGCAGCAGAAGCGCAGCGACGAACTGCTCCACGAATGGCGCAAGCGGGTCAAGGATCACTGGTATCAGACGCGCCTGCTGCGCGATGCCTGGCCGGCGCTGCTCAAGGCCCGGCAGAAGAGCCTGGAAACCCTCGCCGGCTACCTGGGCGACGATCACGACCTGGCAGTGTTGCACCTGTTGCTCGAGGAACAGCCGGCGCTGTTCGGCGCGCCCAATACGCGCAAGACCATCGCCCTCGCCGTCGAGGCGCGCCGCCGGCAATTGTTCGACGAGGCCCTGGAGCTTGGCGCGCGGCTCTACGCCGAGAAGCCCGAGGGGCTCGCCGAGCTGTGGTCGAGCTACTGGAAGATCGCCAGCAAGGCACCCAAGTCTGCCTAGCTGCATCAGGTCTGAATTATCGGGTCGCTCGATGCTTTCCATCGGCAAAAGACGGTGGATTGCCGGCACGCCGCTGCCTAGCATGAGCGCCCGTTCTCGTTCGTTCCGGAGTCCATATGCACATAGAAGAAGCGATCACCACCCGCCGCGCCGTCAAGGGCTACGATCCGGCCTTCGTCCTCAGCGCGGAGGAGAAGAACGACCTGCTGCGCCTTGCGCTGTTCGCCCCTTCGGCGTTCAACCTGCAGCACGTCCGCCTGGTGGAAGTCAGCGATGTCGCCCTGCGCGCGCAGATCCGCGAAGCCGGCTGGGGCCAGGCGCAAATGACCGATGCCTCGATGCTGGTGGTGGTCTGCGCCCAGGTCGACAGCTGGGAGAAGAACGTGAAGCGCGTCTGGGAAGGCGCGCCGCCGGAAGTGCAGGACTACATGGCCGGCGCCATCGACGCCTACTACCGTGAAAAGCCGCAGGTGCAGCGCGACGAAACCATGCGCAGCTGCGGGCTCATGGCGCAGACGCTGATGCTCGCCGCGCGCGGCAAGGGCCTCGACTCCTGCCCGATGGACGGCTTCGACTTCGACGCCGTGGCCAAGCTGATCCGCCTGCCGGCCAACCACGTGATCGGCCTGATGGTCGCCATCGGCAGACAGACCATCGAACCCAAGCCGCGCATCGGCAAGCTGCCGTTCGACGAGGTGGTGCTGCGTAACCACTTCTAGACGATCCCCTGCGCGCCGGTCTTGCCGCGTGGAAGGGAGAATCGCCAGCCGGAGCGGCTTCTCGTCGACCTGCACTGCGAAAAGGCGCGCCCCGGGCGCGCCTTTTTCGTCGATGGCGCGAATCCGTCCGTTTGCGGCGCTCATGGCTTCTTACGATTTCCCGTCCGGCAGAGCATGATCGGGGTGAACCTCGACGCTCCCGCGAGCCTCGAAAAGAGAAGTACACAAGAAACGAGGAAATTTCATGCAGGTTCAAGTGAACAGCAATCAGATCGTAGCGAGTGCTTCCGTTCAGGATTGGGTCAGCGCAGCCGTGTTGGGGCGACTCGACCGATTCGAGGATTTCCTTACCCGCGTCGAAGTCCACCTCAGCGATGAGAACGCCAAGAAGGCCGGCGCCGACGACAAGCGTTGCCAGATCGAAGTGCGTCCGAAGGGCCACCAGCCGCTTTCCGTGACCCACAAATCCGAATCCATGAACCAGGCGGTGGATGGCGCCGCGGAAAAGATGCGCCATGCGCTCGAACATTTGATGGGCCGCCTCGATGCCAAGTCGGTCTCCACCGGGCATCTGGCCGATCCGCTTCTGGAGGAAGAGTCCGGGCAGGTTACCGACGCGCTGTTGCAGGAGGAATTCCTCGCCAAACAGGAAGCGCTCGGCAAGGACTGACTTGCGCTCGGCCTTCCTGCTGCGACGTGGGCCCCCCCCCCCCCGCCGGCGCGGGGGGGGGGGGGGGGGGCGCCGCCCGCGCCGGCGCCGGGGGCCCCG
>NZ_JASCPA010000016.1:0-73924 GCF_029959715.1 Pseudomonas sp. PS02288
GCGCATTCTACAGCAGCCTTTCAATCTGTCAAGCTTATTTTCGAAAATTTCTTTTCTACTCAACCGCTTGCCGCTTCCGATCTTTCAAACCCCTCGTCAGCGGGAGGCAAATTCTACAGCGTTCAAACCCGCTGTCAACACCTCTTTTCCGCTTCCGATCATTTCGACCGAAGCCACCAACAGGATCAAACCACCACCCCGCCAGCCCGGCGCATTCTACTCGAATCCGCCACCGATGCAACCCTCTTTATTTGCTCAACCCTTTGATTTACAAGAGGTTTTACTTGAGGACTGCGCCGGAAGTGGTGCGCATTATAGACAGCCCAAAACTCACGTCAACCGCTTTTTCGAAAGAGTTTCGGTTGACAGATTTGCCTACATCTATATGGAAGAGTGAGCTAGGCACTGCCAGCAGCCCTGGGAGCCGCTTCCACAACTATATGTGTCGTGAACAGAATAAAAGCTACCGGTACGCCTTCGGTTGGGATACTCTGCATGAGAGCCGTGGGCGAGACTGCACCATAGGCCTTAAATTTTTCTGGAGTTGCACAATGGCTAATCGCCAAACTGGTACCGTTAAGTGGTTCAACGATGAAAAAGGCTTCGGCTTCATCACCCCGACTGATGGCTCTGCCGATCTGTTCGTACACTTCAAAGCCATTCAGAGTGATGGATTCAAAAGCCTGAAAGAAGGCCAGCAGGTCTCCTTCGTTCCCGCTAAGGGCCAGAAAGGCATGCAAGCCGAAGAAGTGCGCGTAGACTAAGTCTGCAGCTCTACTGAAAAAAGCCCCGCTCGCGGGGCTTTTTTTATGCCTGAAGAAACGCATCCGGTTACCAGGAAAGCCCGTAGCCAGGCCCCTGCGGACGAACTCTCCATGTCGGGGGTAGTCAGCTCTAGGGTGACCAACCCGGGAGCAGATGATGGAAATCAGTTTGGAAGGCCAGGTCGCCCTGGTTACCGGAGCCAGCTCCGGAATCGGCAAAGCTGCCGCCAAAGCGCTGGCCGACGCCGGCGCTGCAGTCGTAGTCAACTACAACTCACATGCCGAACCCGCCCAGCAGCTGGTCGCGGAGATCCAGGCGGCAGGCGGCAGGGCGATAGCCGTGGAAGCCGATGTCTCCAACGAGTCGGACGTCGAGCAGATGTTCAGGCAGACCCTGAACGAGTTCGGCAGGCTGGACATCCTGGTGGCGAACTCCGGCATGCAGCGCGACGCCGCAATTCTGGACATGACGCTGGAGGACTGGAACGCCGTCATCCAGGTCAACCTCACCGGTCAGTTCCTCTGCTCCCGGGCGGCCATCCGCCAGTTCGTGGCGCAGGGCATCGATTCCTCCATATCCCGCGCGGCCGGCAAGATCATCCATATGAGCTCGGTACACGAGCGCATCCCATGGGCGGGACATGTCAACTACGCCGCGTCCAAAGGGGGGGTCGACCTGCTCATGCGAAGCCTTGCGCAGGAGGTCTCCCATCAGCGCATACGCATCAATAGCGTGGCGCCTGGCGCCATCAGCACAGCGATAAATGAAGAGGCTACCCAAGGCGATGCGGCGGACAAGCTTCTCGAGCTGATTCCCTACGGCCGAATCGGAGCCGTCGAGGACGTGGCCAACGCGATCGTCTGGCTAGCCTCCGACGCCTCCGACTACGTCGTCGGGGCCAGCCTGTTCATCGATGGAGGCATGAGCCTCTACCCGGAGTTTCGTGATAATGGATGAAGCCCTCATGCAACGCCCCATCGAAGCTCACGGCATCATTGGAGACATGCAGACCGCCGCGCTGATCGCCGACGATGGCTGTGTCGACTTCCTATGCTGGCCGAACTTCGACAGCCCCACCATCTTCGCCTCTCTGCTGGACAGTCCGAAGGCCGGCGCCTTCGAGATTGCTCCGGACATTCCCTCCCCGCGCCATCAGCAGATCTACCTGCCCGACAGCAACATTCTACAGACCCGCTGGCTAGGTGAAACGGCCATCGCCGAGGTGACCGACTTCATGCCCGTAGGCAACCATCAGGGGTCGCCGCGTCTGATCCGGCAGGTCAATGCGGTGCGCGGCGAGATCAGATTCACGATGCGTTGTGCCGTGCGACACGACTATGGGCGCGCCGACACCCGCGCGGAAGCGGACGGTGCAGACGTGTGCTTCCACGCCGAAGGACAACCGACGCTCCGCCTCGCCGCCACCTGCTCGCTGACGATCGAGGACGGCGCTGCGTTGGCCGAGTTCGTCCTCGCCGAAGGTGAGAGCGTCCAGTTGCTGCTGAGCGACGCCAGCGACCGTCGGATGAATGCTGACGACGCCCAGCACTGCCAACAGGAGACCCTTTCCTTCTGGCGCGACTGGGTTCACCGATCCAACTACCGCGGCCGTTGGCGCGAAGCCGTCGAGCGCTCTGCTCTCGCGCTCAAGCTGCTCACGTCGCGCAAACATGGCGCGATACTCGCCGCCGCCACCTTCGGGCTTCCTGAAGCGCCGGGCGGCTCGCGCAACTGGGATTACCGCTACACCTGGGTCCGCGACGCGTCCTTCACGGTGTACGCGTTCATGCGCCTGGGCTACGTGGACGAGGCCAACGACTTCATGCGCTGGGTCGGCAAACGCGTCAGCGAATGCAAGCGTGGCGAATTGCGCATCGTCTATCGGGCGGACGGGGAACGGGAACTCACCGAGGAATCCCTGCCCCACTTCGCCGGCCACGGCGGCGCCACTCCGGTTCTGATCGGCAACGATGCCTACGGTCAGGTTCAGTTGGATATCTATGGCGAACTTCTCGATGCCATTTACCTGGCCAACAAGTACGGCGAGGCCGTACCGCACGATGAGTGGCAGCACATCACTCGCCTCGTCGATCATGTCTGCGAACGCTGGCAACAGCCCGACGTGGGGATATGGGAGATGCGCGGCGAGGCGCAGCATTTCCTGCACTCCCGGGTGATGTGCTGGGTCGCGGTGGATCGCGCCATTCGACTTGCCAGCAAACGCTCGCTTCCCGCGCCGTTTCGCCAATGGGATGAAACCCGCCGGGCGATCCACGAAGACATCTGGAGCAATTTCTGGAACGAGGAACGCGGCCATTTCGTTCAGCGACTGGGCAGCACCGCGCTGGATGGCGCGATGCTGATGATGCCGCTGGTACGCTTCGTCAGCGCGACCGATCCCCGCTGGCTGGCAACGCTGGATGCCATCGGCGCATCGCTGGTCAGGGACGGGATGGTAAAGCGCTATCTGCCCAGCGAAACGCCCTCGGACACCCTCGAGGGCGAGGAAGGCGCGTTCGCCGCCTGCTCTTTCTGGTACGTCGAATGCCTGGCCCGCGCGGGCCGCGTGGCGGAGGCGCACCTGGAGTTCGAGAAGCTGCTGAGTTACGCCAATCAGTTGGGTCTCTACGCCGAAGAGTTCGACGGACGCGCCCACCATCTCGGCAACATGCCCCAGGCGCTGACCCATCTGGCTTTGATAAGCGCCGCGACCTTCCTCGATCGCAAGCTGGATAAACGCGCGACGCTCTGGCAGCCCTGATGGGAGAGGTCCGCCACTCCGGCGGACCTTCCATCGATCGCATTCCGTTTGCCGAATGCCGGCGCCACTGGTATCTGTACGGATAACCAGTGCCAATCGAATCCGCTCCCGTGCCCACCGCAGTCATTCCTTCCTCCCTGTCGCCCGACGATGAGCAACGCTACGTTGTAGCCGTGCGGGCGCTGTGCGAGTTCACCGCCAAATCCGGAGATCTCGACCTGCGCTTCACGCCCTCACCAACCGCGAGCGAAGGCATGGCGGGACATGTGGCAGTGGCGGCGAGACGCGGCGCGGGCTACCAGACCGAACTGACCTTGAACGGGGACTACCGCCACCTTCGGGTACGCGGTCGCGCCGACGGCTACGACCCACAGGCGAATCGTCTGGAGGAAGTGAAAACCTATCGCGGCGACCTGGCCCTGCAGCCGGCCAATCATCGCGCCCTGCACTGGGCGCAGCTGAAGGTCTACGGCTGGTTGTTGTGCCGGCAGCTGGACTTGCAGGAAATCGAACTGACCCTGGTGTACTTCGATATCGCCAGCCAGCGTGAGACCCTGATCGGCGAGCGGCACGCGGCGTCCGCACTGCGCGCGTTCTACGAATTGCAGTGCCAGCGCTTCATTGCCTGGGCGGAACAGGAGGTCGCGCATCGCAAACGGCGTGACCTGGCGCTCGGCGCGCTGCGCTTTCCCCACGAAGCCTTTCGACGCGGACAGCGCCCGCTGGCCGAAACCGTCTACAAAGCCGCCTGCACTGGCACCCACCTGCTCGCCCAAGCACCAACGGGCATCGGTAAAACCCTCGGCACGCTGTTTCCGCAGCTCAAGGCGATGCCTGGCCAGCGGCTGGACAAGGTGTTCTTCCTCGCGGCGAAGTCTCCTGGCCGTCAGTTGGCCTTGCACAGCCTGCAAACCCTGCGCGGCGAGACGCAGCATCCACCCCTGCGCGTGCTCGAACTGGTGGCCCGCGACAAAGCCTGCGAGCACCCGGACAAAGCCTGCAACGGTGCATCCTGCCCGCTCGCCCAGGGCTTCTACGATCGCCTGCCGGCAGCGCGCGAAGCGGCGTTGAACGTGGCCTGGCTGGACCAGCAGGCGCTGCGGTGCGTGGCACTGGAGCATCGCATCTGCCCCTATTACCTGAGCCAGGAACTGACGCGCTGGGTCGATCTGGTGATCGGCGATTACAACTACTACTTCGACCTTGGCGGCCTGCTGCACGGGCTGACCCAATCCAACGAATGGCGTATCGCCGTGCTGGTGGACGAAGCGCACAACCTGGTGGAGCGCGCTCGACAGATGTACAGCGCCGCGCTCGACCAGTCGCAGCTGGCCTCGATACGCCGCGAGGCACCCGCGCCCCTGAAGCGACCGCTGGACCGTGTCCATCGCCAATGGAACGCCCTGCATTCCGAGCAAATCGCGCCGTACCAGCGCCATGACGCGCTCCCAACGAAATTGCTGCAGGCCTTGCAGCAGGCAGGCTCGGCCCTGATGGACCATTTCAGCGAAGCCCCGTCGTCCATCGACCCGGCCCTGCAGGCCTTCTACTTCGACAGCTTGCAGTTCCTGCGCATCGCCGAGCTGTTCGGCGCCCATTCGTTGTTCGACGTGCACAAACGCGACATCGGCCGGGGCCGCAGCGCTTCGCTGCTGAACCTGCGCAACCTGGTACCGGCGCCCTTCCTGCAGCCGCGCTTCGAGGCCAGCCGCTCGACCGTCCTGTTCTCCGCGACACTCAGCCCGCAGCACTACTATCGAGAACTGCTGGGCTTGCCCGATACCTGCCGCTGGATCGATGTGGAGTCGCCGTTCGACCATCGGCAACTCCGGGTGACGGTGGTGGACGACCTGTCGACCCGCTATCAGCATCGACAGTCGTCCCTGCCCCCGATCGTCGAGCTGATCGGACAGCAGTTCGCCAACTGCGCAGGCAACTACCTGGCCTTCTTCAGCAGCTTCGATTACCTGCAGCAGGTGGCGCAGCTTTTGGCCGAGCGGTTTCCGCACATTCCGCAGTGGCAACAGTCGCGGCGCATGGACGAGCCCGCCCGCTCCGAGTTTCTCGCGCGCTTCACGCCGGACGGCCGCGGTATCGGCTTCGCCGTGCTCGGAGGCGCGTTCGGCGAGGGCATCGATCTGCCGGGCGAGCGCCTGATTGGCGCGTTCATCGCCACGCTCGGCCTGCCACAGCTGAACCCGGTCAACGAACAGATCAAGCTGCGTATGCAGCAGCTGTTCGGCGCCGGTTACGACTACACCTACCTCTACCCCGGCCTGCAGAAAGTGGTGCAGGCGGCGGGGCGGGTCATCCGCGGCCAGGATGATCGCGGGGTGGTGTATCTGATCGACGACCGCTTCGCCCAGCGCCAGGTACGCGCGTTGCTACCCGCCTGGTGGAGCGTCGCGTGCGCCTCGATCGCGGACTGTACCGCGACCGAGAATCGGCTCGACCCGGTGCCCGGCTAGCGGCAGTAACCCTCCTGGCCGCTGCGGACGATCAGGCAGTTGGACTTGTCGGCGAGCCACTTGAACCCAGTCTCCACGCCCTTTCCAGGCCGGATGGTCTGTTGCGCCCCATCACGGACGAAGCGGATCGTCTCGCCGTCGGCCTGCCCCGCGAACTCTGCCTGGCCGTCCAGATCGCTCTTGATGGTCAGTACGTAGTGCCCTTCCCCGCCCTCGGCATTCGCACGGATGTCGAGGAAGAGTCCCTCCGGGCCCAGCCAGCGGCCGATCCAGCTGTCGGTGGGTGGCACCTGCGTGGCCGGCACGACCGCCGCCCGCTCGGGCACCGCCGTACTGGTTGCGGGTGCGGTGTCGTCGTCGCAACCCGCCAGGGTAGCCAGCGTCATCATCGTGATGATCCGTTTCATGCCAGCCTCACTGCATGGGAAAGATGAACATGTCGAGCCCTCGATGCGCCTTGTCGTTCCCCAACCGGAGAACTTCCCGCATCGCGCTCCTTCTACCGATCAGGTGCGGATCGTCTCCACAGGTAGAAAGGAACCGTCATGTCCAACTTGAAAGTCGCCACGTTCAACATCAATGGCATCCGCTCGCGGCTGCCCATCCTGCTGGAATGGCTGGAGCGGGAAGCACCGGATATCGCCTGCCTGCAGGAGTTGAAAGCGCCGGACAAAGGCTTCCCCATCGATGACATAAGGGCCGCTGGCTATGGTGCGATCTGGCAGGGGCAGAGCTCATGGAACGGCGTGGCGATTCTCGCCAAGGGAATGGATCCGCTGGAAATCCGCCGTGGTCTGCCGGGAAACGAAAGCGACGGCCAGAGCCGCTATCTCGAGGCCGCGGCCCATGGGGTGATCGTCGCCAGCCTGTATCTGCCGAACGGAAACCCGCAGCCAGGCCCTAAATTCGACTACAAACTGGCCTGGTTCGAACACTTCATCGAACACGCCGCCGGCCTGCTGGAGAGCGATCACCCCGTCGTACTCGCGGGCGACTACAACGTCGTCCCCACTGACATGGACATCTACAACACGCGTTCCTGGCTGAACGACGCGCTCTTGCAGCCGGAAAGCCGCGCCTGCTACGAGCGCTTGCTGGAACAGGGATGGACCGACGCCCTGCGCACGCATTTTCCCGACGAGCGGATCTACACCTTCTGGGATTACTTCCGCCAGCACTGGCAAAAGAACTCGGGCCTGCGGATCGATCATTTGCTGCTCAGCCGCACGCTCTCACCCTGTTTGAGAGACGCTGGCGTGGACCGCTGGGTGAGGGATCTGCCCCATACCAGTGACCACGCACCGACGTGGATTTCGCTCGAGATGGCCTGAAAAAAGACGGCCAAAAGGGGCAGCTTGGGGACCGTAAAACAGCTACGTACTGACGTTCATTCGATAAAAAAGAGGATCGAGCGACGACTTTTTTCCAGCGAAAAACCCTTCTTTTTAAGCGGTTAAAAAGCCTGGAAGTAAGCGAAAAAAGCGCGAGCAGTGGCCACGGGCCATACCGATTGTCGACTGAGCAGAAAAAAACTCATAAATCAGCAACACAACCTGATTATTAAAAAAATCGAGATATAGAAGTGATCTTCGCCGATACCGCTTCGATTTAAGCGAAACGGCGAAGTCTTGAAATTCCCGAGATCTTGCTATTTCGAGAGAGGCAGAAAAAGTACGTGGAGCTATTCTGCGGCGAGACAGTCGAAGCGTTTGCAAGCACCCGCCCCACGGGCGCTTAAGCGGAACGACAGGCGGCCGAATCTTCTTCGAGCAAATGCTCAAATTTGATGATACTTTCGGGATGGCGGAACGCCACAGTCAGATAACCGACTACCTGGCACCAATACGCCAACCGAATGACACCGCCTGGCTGAGCAGGCTAAAAGTAAGCCAACTTAAGGATGACTGACATGAGCTTCGCTGACTCGATGATCGACCTCGACTCCATGAACTCCGACGGCGTCGAAATCAATAAAATTCGTATTCCGTTCTTTTCCAGAATCATCGCAAAAGTTGCCTCGCTCATGCCAGCCACGAAGTTGAGCAGCGGTCTTCGCCTTGAACTTCAAAGTCATAAGCAGCACCTCGGTCGCGGGATCTAGATCGGTCCGGGACGGTATGTATTTTTATAAACCATTTTTGAAAGGATATCCATCATGAGTTTCGCCGCCTCGATTTGCGATCTTGATACCATGAACTCGGCCGTTGCCAAAATCAACCATGTTCAGCTGACTTCCTTCAAAAAAATTCTTCGCAGCGTCGTCGCACTCGTATCGACCTCTACTTCGCGCGAAATAAACCAAACGCAAAAAATTGGCAAGCCCGACATCGGGCGTGAATCGAATCAGAGCAAGAACTCCTGATCAAGTTCCATAACCTCACAGAAAATCAAAGGACGAACGCCATGAGCTTTGCAGACTCGATGAATTCCCTGGACGCCATGAACGACGACGAAGTAGTGATCAATGAAATCCGCCTGCCGTCGGTCAAGAGCCTTGCCCTGAAAGTTATCTCGTTTTTCAAGCCGGGTAATACGGTCGACGCCTCGCGCGCCCATTACGTCCAACAACCGAACATCAGCCAGCACTCCTGACTTTTCTTTGAAACCAGCAAGGATGACCAACATGAGCTTTGCAGATTCGATGAACTCCCTGGACGCCATGAATAATGACGACGAAGTTGTAATCAACTTGATTCGACTGCCGTCCGTGAAAGTTCTTTTTGCCAGAATCGTTTCGCTCTTCAAACCGGAACAAACCGTCGACCTGCCTGCCAGCCAGCGTCAGCAACACGGCCTCCAGCAGCTCTAGATCAAGACCGAACTTGCCCTTAACCACGAAAAGGATGACCGCCATGAGCTTTGCAGATTCGATGAATTCGCTGGACGCCATGAACGACGACGACGTTGTGATCAACGAGATTCGCCTGCCATCGATCAAGGTTCTTCTTGCAAGGATGATTGCCTCCCTCAAACCGGCACCGCGACTCGTGGAGCCAGCCAGCCAGCACCTTGGCCACGTTCAGCAGTCCTGATCACCCTCGACAATCCCAACTACGGAAGGACGATAACCATGAGCTTTGCAGATTCGATGAACTCGCTGGACGCCATGAACGACGACGAAATCGTGATCAACGAGATTCGCCTGCCCTCGTTCAAAACCATCGTGCTCAAGTTCGTTTCGCTGTTCAAACCCGAGCGCAACCCGGTTCTCGGTAACGCAGCGGTCCAACAGCAGAACTTAGGCCAGCCGTTGTAATTTGGTAAATCACTCGATGGGCAACTGGGAGACACATCCATGAGCTTTGCCGACTCGATGCAATCGATGGACGAGATGAATGGCGATGACGTTCGGATCAACGAACTCACTCTACCGCTTGCAGGAAAGATCAGAGCAATGTTTACCGCACTATTGACCGGCCATAGCCAAGTTCGGGCACGCGTGAACGAAAACCATATTGCGACAAGGCCTACGCCACAGACCTGAGTTACATGCGAAAGTTGTATGCGAGCGAATAAACCATCCCGGAGCATGGGTTGAATTTATCGTTCATTGAAATTGACATCGGAAATCCAAGTGATTTTTGGAGTGGTCATCCGAGAGTTAAGCGACTACTGAGCATCGCCTTTGTGTCTTTGGAAAAGATATCGCGAAACTGGAAGCGTCCCCTGCTACGGACCCCGATTTCGTATTACATGCCCCTCGACCCGAGACTATTGATCGAGAGAACTTGCGTCACTCCACCAGGGTTCCCTCTTTGCAGTCATGGAACATTGGCCGAATAACAGCGTCCGCTCCGGATGTGGTTATTTATCCGCTTGGGCAGTTGGTAAAACACCCTCTGCGCATCTCGAATTCGACTCATGGAAACCTGGATATGCTTCCTGGGTTAACACTTCGCGCCTAATCTCTTGGGCCTGATCAGAACATCGACTCTGATTTCCAGAAAGCACTCGCCATCTAATTAGCCAGAATCGCGCACGGACATTATCGCCATGCGTTACCCCGCGACTTAAACGGTGGCGCTCGGTTTATATGAGTGTTTCAACCAGACGCTGCCTGGCGTCCGTGTACATCAAATACGAGCCAATAGAACGAATCCGCCATTCACCGATAGCGCTCATGGCGTGGCTAGCGGATTCCCGCGAGATGCTGGAGCGCGTGGAAGCAGCCGTTGGCCACTGCCACGGCTCCCGGCGTGATGTTGAGACTGCCCCTGCGTCGCAGCTAGCGCAGGTGGAGCGGGATGAAGAAACCGTAAGCAGCTGACGATCACAGCGGTAAGCCCGCGGCGAGACAGCACGCCAACGCACCGCAGAAGCGAATCGAGGCGATCCGCTCAGGGCAATTGGACGGAGGCAAGGCACCGGCAGGAGTGGTCCCTGCTCCCTCGTCGCAGGCAGCCGGCGGTCAATGCGCCTCGATGATGGCCAGCTCGAAAAGCGCTTCGAGTCCCTGCTGTTCCTCCAGACGCCAGATGCATTCGAGCAGCTTGTCGATCCGCTCCACGCCCAGGAGAGGACAGAGAAGCGTACGAAACTTGTTTTCGAAGTCTTCATCGTCCATAGGCGTAGCGAGCGAGCCCCGTGCGGCGTTGACCTGTTTGGTGAGGGTCTCACCCGAGATCAGCTCGATGGTCACCCGGTTGGGGATCTGCGCCGGAAACAGCGCGGTCAGCTCCTCGTTGGGGTACACGCTGATCTTGTCCATGAACGCCAGCACGCTGGGCTCGCCGAGCTTTTTCGGGGCGAAGGACGAAGCGGTTATCTGCCCGTCGAGCAAGGCCCTCGCCACGGCGTAGGGCAAGCTGTGGTCCGCCGTTTCACGGCTGGCGGGCCGCCATTTTTCCGGGTCCTTGCCGAGGATCCGGTAGCCCACTTCGGTGGTGTCGATGCGCACGGCGCGTATGACTCCGAGGTCACCGAGCTGGCTGCGCAGTTCCAGCGCCGCCCATACCGCGGTCTGCATTTCACCCTGCATCGGCAGCAGCTTGGTCAACGTACTGAGGATGCGGAAGTCGCCATTCTCGGCGTTGCCGAACTGCTGGACATCGAGCTGGAAGGCGCCGGTGATCTGCTTCATGAAGCCCATCTCGCCCTCGAAGATCGGCGATGGCCCGGTCACGCCGTGGCGCGCCAGCAGCGCGGAAAACACGCCGTTGCGGGCGGCATTGGCAGCTGAGCAACCTTTCCATGCCGACAGCTCGCCCGCGCGTACCTGGCGCAGGGCGATATGCCCGTTCACCGCGATGTTGATGGCGTGCGCCAGTTGCTCGTGGCTGAGTTTCATCAGCCGCCCGGCGGCCACCGTGGCTGAGACCAGCACGTAGTTCACGTGGTCCCAGCCGAGGCGATAGAGGTTGGCGGCGTCCTGCAGGCGGCATTGCACTTCATAGGCGAGCACGATGGCGACGATCAACTCCCGGCCCGAGGCGCCCTCGGCTTCGGCCACCGCCAGGCAGCTGGGAATGTTGTCGCTGGGATGGCCCAGTTCCTTGGCGATGTAGCCGTCATTGAAATCGTAATAGCGCACCATGGCGCCATTCACGAATGCGGCCATATCGACGCTGGTTTTCTGCGCCGTGCCGAGCACGCTCGACGAGTCGAGGGGCACGCTGCCGGCGAAGCGGCGCAAGTCGGCGACCACCGCTTCGTCGAAGCTGCCCAGCGCGCAACCAAGGCTGTCGACCATACGTTGTTTGGCCTTGTGCACCACGGCGGCGGGCAGGTCGTCGTAGCGAAGCGCCAAGGCGTAGTGGCTGAGTTGTTCTGCCAGGTTCATAGAAGGTTTCCAGAAAGAGAGGGACTGGCTTGCCAGCCCTGTTCAAGACATCACGCGCGCCGGCTGGCGAGCGCCTCGGTAAGAACGTTGGCCCACTGCGCGCCGTGCATGTCGCGGTCCTGTAGCGAGCCCTGCACCACCGGGCGCGGCAGGCTGATCTTGATCACGTTCAGCGCCTCCAGGCGGAACACCCTCACCTGCTGCGGGTCGCCGTGCAGCATCTCCGCCATCGCGGGCTCGGCCAGGCGCGGCTCCTGGCTCAGCTGGCGGAAAACCTCGGTATTCGCGCAGAAGATGTCGAAGGTGAGCCAGTAAGGCCCGGCGTTTTTCGAACGGATCTCGTAACCCTGGGAATGGCTCATGCTCAAGCTCCTGTAGTGGTGATGTCGAAACGGAACGGCGCCAACGGATCCTCGATCACCATCACGTGGTTGAGCATGAATTCGTAAGCGGGGCCGCGATCCATGGACGGGGGCGACAGCGGAAACGCGTGGGATGGCAGCTCCTTGTCGTCGGGCAGCGGGAAATGCAGCAGATACGGGTTGAGCAAGGCGATGATGTCCTGCGTCCGCGAGGCCTGCGGGGTGGTCACGATGGCCAGCACGCCGATCTCCACCGGCTGGCCGACCTGGCTCTCCAGATCGCCGAGCGCCGAATTCTTGCCGATGGCGCGAAACTGCAGGTCGTAATCCGCCGGGCCGATGTCGAGGTTCTTCTCGATGCGCTTGCGCATGACCTGGTCCAGCGACGCCAGCCACTCGTCGAAGCGGGCGATGTACTCCGGGCCACGCACCAGGCTCAGGAGTACCGATTGGTACCCCGCCACCGCGGCGCCTTCGAGCTTCACCGTGTAGTGCTCGCTGGTGGTCCACAGCGAACCTTCGACCCGTACCCTCTTCTCGTCGATCGCGTGGTAGCGCGCCGCCTCGACGTTCAACACGCCACCCGGCTCCACCAGCACGTTGGGGTTGCTGTTCTCGTAGAGCATGTGCGCCATGACTGAATGTGGCGTGGCTCGCGCCTGGTCGCCCACCGCGATCAGGGTGAATCCCCCGTCATCGATCTCGGCAATGACCATCGCCTCGGTTGGCGTGGTGGTGCACTGCGGCCCGCACTCCAAGGTCTTGCCGGCGTGCCAGGCGGGGCCCGCCGGTGCGCCACGCAGGATGGGGAAGCAGGCCAGCACCGCGGTGTCGGTGGCGCGCCCGGCGAGGACGATGTCGGCGCCCTGCTCGAGCGCATGGATGAAGGGCTCGACTCCCATTACCGCGACGATCCGCGAGCAGCGCTCGATGTGCGCCTGGTCGATCGGTCGTACCGGGTTCAACGGCAGTATCCGTCCGTCCGCCAGGGCCTGGGTCACGGTGGCGGTGTTCTGTTCGCTATAGATAGCGGCGATCTTCACGGTCTGCTGCAGCTCGGCCGCGATCTCCAGGCACAGACCGCGCACCAGGTCCACGCCGGCATCGGAACCACAGGTGCCACAGCTGCCGATGATCAGCGGCACGCCGAGTTCGGCGCGGGCACGCATGTAGGTTTGCAATTCGGCCTTGAGCACGATGGCCGAGCTCTTGCTCTTGCCGGTGCCCAGGTAATAGGGGCCGGAGTCGGTGGAGCCGGCGTCCATGGCGATCACGTCCGGCTTCTCCAGCAGCGCCTGCTGGAAGATGTCCTGGCGTAGCCCGGAGCCCATGCCCCCGGTCGGGGCGAGCACCTTGATGGATTTTTTCATGGTCGTTCCTCTGTCGAAGGGTGCCGCCTCGCCCGCGCTTGCAGGGCCGGCGAGGCTGGCTTTTTTGCGGCAAGCCGCTGCCTGTCCCCCGGCATTCGCCATGGGGCGCTGTGATTCGTGGAACGGGGGCGCTAGCTGATGGCGCCGGTCGCCAGGGCGGAAAGAATCAGTACCGCCGAACTGCCCAGCGCCCAGCCGAGGCAGTAGCGCTGCAGGTCACCGACCTCCCGTTGCAGCAGTCCGCTGAACAGGTAGGACGCCGCCAACAGTGGGCTCAAGGCGTGCACGGGCTGGCCCAGCACGGAGGCGCGGGCGATGTGCAGCGGGTCGACCCCGTATTGCGCACCGGCGCCACCGAGGATCGGCAGGATGCCGAAGAAGAAGGCGTCGTTGGACATGAAGAAGGTGAAGGGAATGCCCGCCAGCGCGGTGATCACGCTCATGTACGGTCCGGCTCCTTCGGGCAGCACGCCAAGGAACGCCTGGGACATGCCGTCGACCATTCCCGACCCGCTGAGGATGCCGGTGAAGGCCCCGGCGGCGAAGATCAGGGCGATCACGTTCAACACGCTCTCCGAATGGGCGGCGATGCGCTCCTTCTGGTCCTGCAGCCGTGGGTAGTTGATCACCAGCGCCAGCGCCAAGGCGACCATCATCAGCACCGGCAGCGGTCCGAGCCCCAGACCCATGGACGCCACCAGCCCGAGGGTCAATGTCAGGTTTATCCAGAACATCCGCGGGCGATGGCTGGGTTTCGGCTCGCGCACCAGGTGCGCACTGGCCACTCCGGTGCCCCCCGGCGTCCAGCCCAGACGCTTGCGCTCGCGCAGGCCCAGCCACCAGGCGGCGACGAAGGCATAGGCCAGACCGATCACGATGGTCGGCAGCAACCCGGTGAACACATCCATCGCATCCAGGTGCAGCGCGCTGGCGGCCCGGGCGGTGGGCCCACCCCAGGGCACCACGTTGATCACGGTGTTGGTCAGCAGCAGCATCACCGCCAGGATCAGCGGGTTCATGCCCATGCGCAGGTACACCGGCAGAAAGGCGCTGACCACTACCAACACTGTGGTGGAGCCATCGCCATCCAGGGAAATCAACGCCGACAGCGCGGCGGTTCCCAGTGTGATGCGCAACGGATCGTTACCCACCATGCGCATGATCCGCCTGATTGCCGGCTCGAACAGGCCGGCGTCGAACATCACCGCGAAGAACAGGATGGCGAACATCAACATCATTGCGGTGGGCGCCACCTTGACCATGCCGCCCATCACCATCTCGCCCAGCTGCGGGCCGAGGCCCAGTGCGAGCCCGAAAACCACCGGCACCAGGATCAGCGCAACGATTGCCGACAATCGTTTGCTGAGAATCAGCGCCATGAACACCAACACCATGCCGAAACCAACCCAAGCCATTTTCTTATCCTTGTTTTTATGAAAGCTGCTTGCTGATGCCGCCTGGAGCGAGGGACCCGCCCGAATGCGTCAATGGCGGGAAAAATAAACATGGATAGATTTTGTGTAAATCTGTATTTTTTTTGTCCACCAACGTTTCAAAATGCGCCGATATTCCCATTGATCCGCCAGCCACCGGGTTATCGGGTCAGCCAGCAAGCCACCTCAGATGCGAGGCTCCAATGCCCACCCAAGACGAGCTGTACCTGTCCGCCGAAGAAGCCGCCAGCCTGCTCGGCGTCAACCTGCCCACGCTTTATGCCTACGTCGGGCGCAAGAACATCCGCTCAATCAAGGTGGAGGGTTCGCGCAAGCGCCGCTATTGGGCAGCGGACATCCAGCGCCTGACCAAAGGTGTGAAGACGCCCGACGGCAGCACCGGCAAGCGCGTTGCCGGGGACTCCAGTTCGCTCACCCTGCTCACCGAGAACGGCCTCTACTACCGTGGACGGGACATCACCGAACTGGTGGAAACGGCGACCGTGGAAGAAGTGGCGGAGATGTTCTGGCAGGTTCCCGGCGCCTTCGGCAACACCCTCCCGCACATGCCGCCGGGCGTATTGCCGTTGCTCGAGCTGTACAGCCACACGACGGTGATCGAGAAAGCCATCGCGCTGTTCCCCCTGGTGGAGCGCGAGAATCCCAAGGCGTTCGATCTGTCCCCCGAAGGCTATGCACGGACCGGTGCCGACGTGGTGCGCTGGTTCGCCGCCCTGGTCGTCGGCACCGCCGCACCGGATACCCGGCCGCTGCACGAGTTCATCGCCGCTTCCCGCGGCGTGGACGCGAACTACGCCGACCTGATCCGACGCATGCTGATCCTTTGCATCGACCATGAACTGGACCACTCCACGTACAGCGTGCGCGCCGCCGCCAACACCGGCGTCACGCCCTACTACGCGGTGATCACCGGCCTGGCGGCGTCGCGCGGGCGACGCATGGCCTATGGCCGCAGCGAGGCGGTCGGCCGCCTGGTCGATGAAGTGTGCACGGCGAAGGATCCCTCCGACCCCATCCTTCAGCACTACAGCCAGGGCGGCGACATTCCGGGCTTCTGCGCCAACGTGCACCGCATCGCCGATCCACGCGCCATCAGCCTGAAAATAACGCTCGACGGCATGTTCGCCGACGACCCGGAATACCGTCGCCTGCTCAAGGCCATGAGCGTGGCCGAAGAACTGGTGCAACGCCCGGTGGAATTCATCCTGCTGGTCAGTTTCGTCGGCCGCAAATTCAACCTGGTCGGCCAGGAACTGGCGCTGGCGGCGGTCGCCCGGCTGATCGGCTGGATCGCTCACGCCAGCGAGCAGTACAACCAGCAGCCGATGGTTCGCCATCGCGCCCGCTACACCGGCGCCCTTCCCGGTTAAGCCGGCCCTCAGACACCGGCGGCAGCCCTTGCCGCCGCGCGCCCTTCCCCTCCCCGTCTCTTGCCCTAGATGCGCCACGCAAACGGATGCGATAGATGTACGAATTCCGTACAGATTTACATCCAATCCACGCGTGTATAGCGTATCCGAGAGCTCAATACATACACATGTACGGCGCCAGTACATGTTTAATTGACCCAAAGCCTAGGTTGCAGGGGATACAGCAATCGCTCACGCCCGCATCCAATAACAAGAAAAGGTGAACAGACGTGAAAGCAACCATCAAGCGGTCCGGCTTGCCGGGCGCCGCCGTCCTGGCAGTGGCAACCGCAGGCTACATGGCCGGCGCACAGGCGGTGAGTTTCAATCTTGGCGAGGTCGAGGGAAAGCTGGACTCCTCGCTGTCCATCGGGGCCAGTTGGGCGATGCGCTCGCCGGACCCGGACTTCATCGGCGTGGCCAACGGCGGCAAGGGCGAATCTCGCACCACCGACGACGGCCGGCTGAACTTCAAGAAGCACGACACCTTTTCCAAGATCTTCAAGGGCAGCCACGACCTGGAGCTGAAGTACGGCGACTCGGGTGTATTCGTGCGCGGCAAGTACTGGTACGACTTCGAACTGAAGGACGAACACCAGGATCTCTACGACATCCAGGACAAGGGCCGCAAGCGCGGCGCGCAGTCCTCCGGCATCGATCTTCTCGACGCGTTCTTCTATCACAACTACCAGATCGCCGATCTTCCCGGCTCGTTCCGCGTCGGCAAGCAGGTGGTCAGCTGGGGTGGCAGCACCTTCATCGGCGGCGGCATCAACGTGATCAACCCGCTGGACGCCAACGCCCTGCGCCGACCCGGCTCGGAGCTCAAGGAAGGCCTGCTGCCGGTGAACATGCTGTACCTGCAGCAGACGCTGAACGATGCGGTCAGCGTCGAGGCCTTCTACCAGTTGGAATGGGACCAGTCGGTGGCGGACAACTGCGGCACCTTCTTCGCCAGTTCCGACATCGCCGCGGACGGCTGCAACGACCGCTACGTGCTCAGCGGCTCCGACCAGGCACCAGGCGAGTCGGACAACTCCGGCCTCAATGGCAACACCCTCTACCTGCCGCGCGGCGGCGACCGCGATGCGCGCGACAGCGGCCAGTTCGGCGTGGCCCTGCGCTGGCTGCTGCCCGGGCTCAACGATACCGAAGTGAGCGCCTACTACCTGAACTACCACAGCCGCACACCGGTGGGCAGTTCCACCATGGTCACCGCCGACCCGTTCACCAGCCCCGCCTTCGGCGCGCCCACGGGCACCTACTTCCTCGAGTACCCGGAAGACATTCGCCTGTACGGCATGAGCTTCAACACCAACATCGGCAGTGCGTCGGTGGAAGGTGAACTGAGCTATCGCCCGAACATGCCGCTGGCTTTCGACGACCTGATCTACGCCACCCTGCGGCTGGACCCGGTGGTGCCCAGCGTGATTCCCAATTCGGGCATCCCGGGCGACACCATCCACGGCTACGTGCGCAAGCCGATGACCCAGGCACAGCTCAGCGTCGCCCAGACCTTCGACCAGATCCTCGGCGCCAGCCGTCTGACCCTGGTCGGCGAAGCCGGCTACAACCACCTCTCCGGCATCTCCGAGGGCAAGGCCGGCGCGCTGCGCCTCGGCCGCGCCAGCCCGTACGGCACCGGCGAGTACTACGGCAACAATGGCGAAGACCTGTGCCGCACGCTGCTCAGCGCGCGCCCCGAGTACTGCAACAGCAACGGCTACTTCACCCGCAACTCCTGGGGCTATCGGCTGCGCGGCAGCCTCGCCTACAACGGTGTGATCGGTGGCCTGGACCTGACGCCAAGCCTGGCCTTCTCCCACGATGTGGACGGCTACGGGCCGACCTTCAACGAGGGCAGCAAGGCCATCAGCATCGGCCTGAGCGCCAAGTACCTGAACAACTACGAAGCCAGCCTGAGTTACACCGACTACTTCGGCGGCGATTACAACACCCTCGTCGACAGAGACTTCCTGAGCGCCAGTTTCGGCGTCACGTTCTGAGGATTTCCCCATGCCCATAAAAACAACGATGTTCTATGCCGCACTGGCCAGCCTGCCGCTGCTGGCCGAACCCTGCTTCGCCGCGGTGGATGCCGCCAAGATCGCCGAACTGGGCCAGCGCCTGACGCCCGTGGGCGCCGAACAGGCCGGCAACGCCGCCGGCACCATCCCGGCCTGGACCGGTGGCCTGCCCAAGGACGCCGGCAAAGTGGTCGACGGCTTCCGCGAAGACCCCTTCGCCAAAGAGCAGCCGCTGTTCACCATCACCGCGAAGAACCTCGACCAGTACCGCGCCCAGCTCAGCCCCGGCCAGCAGGCGCTGTTCGCCCGCTACCCGGACACCTACAAGATGCCGGTGTACCCCAGCCATCGCAGCATCGCCTGGCCGCAGTCCACCTACGAGACGATCCGCAAGAATGCCGCCAGCACCCAGCTGGTGGCAGACGGCAACGGCCTGACCGACTACCGCAGCCCGCTGGCGTTCGCCATTCCGCAAAATGGCCTGGAGGTAGTCTGGAACCACATCACGCGTTACCGCGGCGGCAGCTTCGAGCGCGAAACCACCGCCCTCATGACCACCCCGAACGGCACCTATTCGTGGAAGACCGAGCGCGACCGCCTGGCCTACAGCGAACAGCTGCTGGACTACGATCCGTCGAAAGCGGGCAACGTCCTCTACTACTTCACCTCGGAAAACATCGCCCCCGCGCGCGACGTGGGCAGCGTGCTGCTGGTGCACGAAACCCTCGACCAGGTGAAGGAACCGCGCATGGCCTGGCAGTACAACGCCGGCCAGCGCCGTGTGCGCCGTGCGCCCCAGGTCGCCTACGACAGCCCCGGGCCGGGCAATCTGCGCACCACCGACCAGACCGACATGTTCAACGGTTCGCCCAATCGCTACGACTGGCAACTGGTCGGCAAGAAGGAGCTGTACATCCCCTACAACAGCTTCCGCCTCGCGGACCCGAACGTGCGCTACGACGACCTGGTCACCCCCGGCCACATCAACCAGGACAAGACCCGTTACGAGCTGCACCGCGTCTGGGAAGTCATCGCCACCCTGAAGCCAGGTCAGCGACACGTGTATTCCAAGCGCCACCTGTTCATCGACGAAGACAGCTGGACCATCGTCGAGGCCGACCACTACGACAACCGTGGCAACCTCTGGCGCGTATCGGAAAACCACGTGCTGCCGCTGTATGACGTGCAGACGCAGATCTCCGCCGGCGAACTGACCTACGACCTGCTATCCGGGCGCTACCTGGCCAACTACGTGTTCAACCAGACCAAGAACGCCTACCAGTTCGGCCTCAAGGCCAAGTCCTCGGACTTCACCCCGGCAGCGTTGCGCTCCATGGGCATTCGCTGACGCCTCGCGCGGGCTTCCGCTCCCCCGCTCCCCCGCGTCCCCGGCCGGCACCCTTCGCCGGCCTGGGACACGATCAAGGCGGGCGCCCGCTCAGCGCGGCAGTCGAGAGCGGCGAACCTTTCCGCGGAAGGTCCAGAATGAATAGGTGCTGTAGGCCAGCGTGAGCGGTACCAACAGCGCGAAGCCCAGCAGGACGAAGCCCTGGCTAACGGGCGAGCTCGCCATCTGCTGAAACCTCGAGTCCGGCTCGATCATCGCTTCGACGAACAGGGACGACCCCAGCAGGAAGCCGGATGTCACCCAGAGCAGCGTGACGAACAGCGGCGCCCAGTCCACCGTGCCGCGACGCAACCGAAAGAACAGCAGGCTGGCCGCAGCCGTCACCAGCAGGCACGCCCCGCCGAAAACGCACAGCCCCCGCATCGCCGGCCAGCGCGCCGGACCGTCCCCCTGCAGCATCCACCACAGCACGACAGCCGAAAGAAGGATGCCGCCCAGCGCCAACGGACGCGCCAGACGCCACCCCAGCGCCCGCGTCGCGCCCTCGGTTCGCCAGATCAGCCAGCCGCTTCCCAGCCACAGGTCGACGCACACCATCGCCAGGCCGCAGCACAGGGGAAAGGCCCCGAGCCAGCGCCATAACTCGTCGCCAGCGTGGATCGGCGACAACCCCTGGATCAGCGTTCCCAGGCAAACGCCCTGGCTCGCGGCCACCGCCAGAGAAGCGCCGCACAGCAGCCGGTCGGCGATACGCTGCCGCGGCGCGCTGAAGTGATCGCGGAACTCCAGGGCGAAACCGCGCAGTGCAAGGGCCAGCAACATGATGAAGAGCGGAGCGTAGAGCGCGCTTAGAAAGCCGGCATAGGCCTGGGGAAACATGGCGAGCAAAGCGCCCGCGCCGAGCACCAGCCAGGTTTCGTTGCCATCCCATAACGGCAGGATGCTGTAGGCCAGGGTCTGCCTGTCGCGCTCGTCGGCGGGACAGCAGATCAACATGCCGACCCCGAGGTCGGTACCATCCAGCAGGACATAACAGAGAAAGGCGAAGGCGATCGACGCGGCCGCCAGCAGGCTCATTGTTTGTGCCGCGAACATCAGCCCTGCCCTTCCAGATCCGCGGCCGAACGCCCCGGCATCCCGCCGCGGCCGGTACGCTCCGCGAGTTCGCTGGCAGGGCCCTGCTCACCGCATTCCGGCGCACGCCGTAGCGTGCGAAACAGGTAGAACATACCGATGCCGAACACACCGGCGTACACAAGCACGAGCGCCAGCGTGGACGCCGCGACCATTTCATAGGGCACCGGGGAGAGGCTGTCGGCCGTCCTCAGCAGCCCATACACGGTGTACGGCTGGCGGCCGCTTTCGGTCACCACCCAGCCGGCCAAGAGGGCGACGAAACCCGCGGGGGCGATGGCGACGCTGGCCCACTGTAGCCGTCGCGAGCGGTAGAGCCGACCGCGCCTACGCAGCAGCAGCCCGGCGATCCCGACCGCGATCATCAGCAGTCCCACGCCGACCATCAGGCGAAAAGCGAAGAACACCGTGGGCACGTGGGGAATCTCGCCGGCCGGGAATTCCGCCAGGCTTTTGATGGTGCCGTGCCAATCGTGCCGCAGGTACAGCGAGCCGAAGTGCGGAATCGCCAGCTGATAATGGTTGCTCCGGGTCTCGGGGTCCGGCAGGCCGAACAACACCAGCGGCTGCCCCTCGCCCGCTGCCGGACGCCGCCAGCTTCCCTCCATCGCCGCTACCTTCTGCGGCTGGTGGCGAAGCGTGTTCTGCCCATGCAGGTCGCCGGCGATCACCTGTAGCAATCCGCCCACCAGCAGCACCCACAACCCGCAGGAAAACATCAGCCGTGCGCTGGAGTTGTTCACGTCGCGCAGCAGGTGCCAGGCGCCAGCCGCGCCGACCATGCAGGCTGTGCCCAGGATCGTCGCCAGCAACATGTGGGCGAAGCGATACGGGAACGACGGGTTGAAGATGACCGCGAGCCAGTCGGTCGGGATGAAACGACCCTGTGGGTCGATGGTGAAACCGGCAGGCGTATGCATCCAGGAGTTCGCCGAGAGAATCCAGAAAGCGCTGAACAGCGAGCCGAGCGCGACCATGCAGGTGGCGAAGAAATGCAGGCGCGGGCCAACCTTTTTCGCGCCGAACAGCATGATTCCGAGAAAGCCGGCCTCCAGGAAGAACGCCGCGAGAACCTCGTAATACATCAGCGGGCCGATCACCGCGCCGGCGCGGGCGGCCAGGACGCTCCAGTTGCTGCCGAATTCGTATTCCAGCACCACGCCCGAGACGATTCCCACCGCGACGTTGAGCGCGTAGACCTTGAGCCAGTATTGATAGGTGATCCAGAAGCGTTGCTGCCGTTTCCAGAGCCATAGCGCTTCCATCAGGCAAAGGAAGAGCGCCAGGCCGATGGTGAAGCCCGCCAGTACGATGTGGAAGGAGACGCTAAAGGCGAACTGCAGTCGCGCCAGCTCCAGCGCGGTCCAGGTCATTCGATGAGCTCCGCAGGCCTGGCGGCCGATGTCGGCGCGCGGTTCTTCGGCTAGTCGTCGGAAGCAGCGCGTTGCCTGCTCCGCGCCATCGAGACGGCCAGATGCTGGCGCGCCTCGAGCACCACCTGGCTGATTCCTCGCATGTTCTCCAGCTTGCTCAGCGGGAGAAGCACGACGTAGGGCTCGATATCAGGCCCGTCGTGCACACGTACCTCGACCATGCGCCCCCTGACGACGAACTCCGCGGTGAGGGGTTGCAGCGCCTGGCGCAGCGTTTCGAGGGATTGTTCGGCAGCCGGTTTCATGGCGATCTTCTTATATGAGTGGAGCCTACCTCCATTAGGGCTTTTCCAAACCCGCTAGTTCACTGGATGATCCCCATCCAGCGCGCGGATCGATGCGCCCACTCAGCCTTTGCCGCTTGCGGGGTCGGCGCCGCGTGGATAGGTCCGTTCCTCTTCGATGACGCCATCCTGCCGGTGAATCTCACCGAAGCGGTTTTATCCGCCAGGAACTCACCGGCGAGCTTCACGATTTTCACCTTCATCGAAGCCGTCTTCGAGGCGCGCCGCACTCTCCTTGATCAGTTCCCAACGACCTCGGTCTTGTTGAAGTGATAGTTCTCCACGGTCGCACTCCCTCTACATTCCGTAGTCTTCGTCACCGCTGGGCGATAACGATCTGGCTGCTTTGCAATTCGAAAAAAAAAGGCCCCATCGACCTCTGCCGAAGGGGCCGGATCACGGCGTCACTCGGGCTTGATGGTTTTCCCTGAACCGAGGTCGGCGCCCGTCAGAGGGTCGGAGGCCGCATCGGACATCGTCCGCTGCGCCATCTGCAGGGCCACCTTCGCATCCGCAGCAGGCATGTCGACCACGGCATCGCCGTCGCCGCCGTCCACCGCCGGCTCAGGCGATTCCACGTATTCCCACTCATCGCCCATGTTCCACGGGCCACGGCGATCCGCCTCGCCTTGGGACATGTTGAAGTAGACGTCGGTAAACGGGGGCATCCCCGGAAGCCTGCCTTGCGGGAAGTTCGACTGGATCGAGTGCAGCGCTTTCTCGAACGATTTCTGGTGCGCCAGTTCGCGCGTCATCAGAAACATCAGCGCGTCCTTGATGCCGGGGTCGTCGGTCACATTGATCAGTCGCTGGTAGACGATCTTGGCCCGCGCGCTTCGGCGGCGATGTTGGAGCGCAGATCGGACGTGGGCTCGCCGATGGAGTCGATGTAGGCCGCGGTCCAGGGCACACCCGCGGAGTTGACCAGCGCCGGGCCGCCGCCGTAAAGCAGCGAGGTGATGTGTGAATCGTTGCCGCCGCCGGTCAGCGAGCAGTAGAGATCCGCTTCCTACTCCACGGCCTCTGCCAACTGGCCTTTGGCGCCTTTGTTCAACATGCCCACAATCGAACCAATGATTTCGAGATGGCTAAGCTCCTCGGTTGCGATATCCAGGAACAGGTCCTTACGCCCGGCATCGTCTTCGGCGAGCCCCTGAGTGAAATAACGCATTGCTGCCGACAACTCGCCCTGGGGACCGCCGAATTGCTCGAAGAGCAGCTTTGCCAACTCCGGATTAGGTGCGGCTACGCCCACGGTGTATTGCAGCCGTTTGTTGTGTACGAACATAGCTTTTCCTCACACGGTTATTTGCGCGGTCCTTCACGAGCACTCCTGAATTCCAGGCGGGCAGTACCCGCCTTAAGCGGAAGTGCGCGGTGGTACGAATGTTCATCGACACCGCTGAACGGTCACGAAAACACCAATACCGGCTTACGGCGCGGCGCATTCCCACACTTGGTCATTCCGGCGGAACATGCATGGAGGCGCGGGAGTCGGTAAGAGACCGGTGCCGCTTTCGCGCACGGCAACCAGCAATGGAGAACAACAAATGATCATGAAGAAGAGCGCGCTCGCAATTGCCTGCAGCACACTGCTTACCGTGATGAGCTTCCAGACTTTCGCCTCGAATGCCTCGGACTTCGTGGACGACGCGTCTGCTAAAGGCATCGCCGAAATCGAAGGCGGCAAGCTCGCCCTTGAAAAAGGGCAATCCGCCGACGTGAAGAAATTCGCCCAGCAGATGATCGACGATCACACCGCCGCCAACGCCAAGCTCAAGGCACTGGCCGCAGAGAAAAAGCTGGAAGTGGCCGACGATGCGGAACTGATGAGTAAGGCCAAGGAGCTGATCCTCAAGCTTCGCGACGGCGAGTCCTTCGACAAGGCATACGCCAACAACCAGGTCGTTGCCCACGAGCAGACCATCGAGCTGTTCCGCGAGCAGGCGGAAAAAGGTGAAGACGCCGTTCTGAAGGCGTTCGCCAAGACCACCCTGCCGAAGCTAGAGGGCCATCTGAAAATGGCGAAGGACCTCTCCGCGGCCCATGGTGGCGACGCGCACAAGGAATAACGTCGCGGAAGGCGGCGATGGAGCGGCCGTCCTGACGCAAAAGAAAGGGGCCGACGGCCCCTTTTTACTGCGCTAATCATCATGGGATTAGCCGAGCGGTATGGACGCGTAAAACACAGTGCCGGACTCGCGAGTGGACTGGACCTCGATGGTCCCGCCATGGGCAGTGACGATTTCGTTGGCGATGAACAGCCCCAGACCAAGTCCGCCCGACGCGACCTGCTGGCCGGAGGCGTATCTGGAGTAACGCCCCCGCGGTGAGAACAGGTGGGACATCGCGTCGGTTGGAATCGGCTCGCCATGGTTATGCACACTGAATCGGGCGTTACTGCCGGCACGTTCCAGGCTTACGGTGATTGCCTTCCGGGGATCGCCGTGCTGCACCGCATTCCCGATCAGCTTCGAAAAAACCTGCCCCATCCGTACAGGATCAAAATCACCCACCATCTCGCCCGCTGCGTGGTGGACGATCCGCGATTGCGGATAACGGGAGCGGAGCTCGGCCACCAGCGCCGCGTAGATGGCCTTGAGGTCGCCCGCCTCCCTCTGAATCGGGATACCGCCACCGAAGTTCACACGGGCAAGATCGAGCAGGCTTTCGACCATCTGATTGGCCCGCTCCACGCTTGAAATTATCTGATCCGTTATCTTCATCTCCCGATCGGTGGAGGTTCCCCTTCTCAACATCTGGGCGCCCAGCAGGGCGGCTCCCAAGGGTGTCCGAATGTCATGCCCCAACACGCCCAGCACCATCTTGCGGGTGACTTCGACGGATTGCTCATAGGCTGAAATCGACTCGATCAGCGCCTGATCTATGGCTTCGTTGAAGCGCACCATATCGCCGAGCTCGTGCGCCTCGCCGGCGTGCCCCTGGGCCAACCATAGACGCAGGACGCTGGACCTCAGCGCCCGGTACTCGGACACCATTTGTCCAGGCTGAATCCCGAGATATGGCGCATCACGGCATGGGTCTTGGAGAACGCATCCTGAGCCGTGGCGGGACCCAGGCCGCGCGACTTGTCCTGCTGCTGCCGGCTCGTCTGGGGCGATTGCATATCCAGAGCGACGGTGCGAAGGATCCCCTCAGCGTGGTCCCTCAACTCAACCTGCCCCAGCGGGGCCTGAGGAACGTCTACCGTCCGCGCGAAATCGACCCAAGCCTCTATGATCCTTTCCATATCTTTCAGAATGAAATCTGCAAGCCGCATAGTCGTCCTCATGACAGGTTGCCACCGCGAAGGATTGCGAGTTGAGCAGGTTGCCGAGCACACCCAAGACCATAATAGACAGCCTCCGGAGGGAGAAAGGTTTCCGGGCCGGCAACGGGGTTTAGCGAAAGGTCGATGGGCTGAAACTCGCGCTTCAGATCAGGCCGGTCCATGTCCGCGCCGATTGCAGGAGGCCGTTGTAGCGGTCTCTGCACCTAGCATCAGCGCTTCGCCCGGTGAAAAGCGTGGCGGTCAGGTAGGCGACTTCCCGCCGATCAATCTGGCCGCCATCCACCTAAAGCGGCTGGCCCCCTACATCGGCCACCTACCGCTCACCCACGTCGATGACGGGTTGCTCGCTCCATACATCAAGGACAAGGCGGAACATCGACCGGCAAGACGAATGAAGCCCGGTATAAACAAAGGACAGCGGACGTCGTCCCGAAGAAGTCACTTTCGACCTGTGCGCCCGAAAGTGTGTGACGGCATAAGTACCCTGGCTGGACACGGTACCGATGATCAGCAGGCTGGACGACATGTGTTCTAGGCGAACGCCCTAACCGCTTTCGAGGGAAAAGCGATCGCTGCTTTTCGAACTGCGCTCACCATCTGCGTCGGATGGCACCCTGCAAAGTCACCTGCCGCTCTCCAGACGGGAGGTAGTCCAGCCGAGATGGAAGTGCGACGAGTTGGAACGATCGACGCCACCAATAAGATATCGGCGACGGGCTCGCCAGGACAAACGAGGACGAGGACGACAGGATGAAAATTCCTGCAAAAGTCCCTGAAACAAAAAAGGCCAGCTCATCTCTGAGCTGGCCTAAATCGTGGAGTTATTTGGTCGGGACGGAGTGATTCGAACACTCGACCCCTTGCACCCCATGCGCTTTTTTGGTGGATTTCTGTAGATCACCACGGACTCTCATAGACTCACGAATCCTAGCAAATACGGGCCTTACAGGCTATTCTGTCGTCCCATAGCGTCCAATGCTGTCCACCACCAGCCAAGCGATTCGGTGGGGTAAAAGTGGGGTAAAATTCAAGACAACCGAATTAGGCAAGGGGTAGAAAGTGGCAAGGTTGACGGCGAAGCAGCTAGAGGCACTCACTTCAGCCGATGACGGCAGAATCCTTCGGGAGGACGGCGGGCTGGTTGCCAGGGTTCGCGCAGGCGTCCGTGGTGTAACAGTGCAGTTCCGCTACGAATTCAAACAAGACGGACTGAAACGCGATCAAAGCCTGGGCAGTTGGCCAAAGAAGTCTCTTGCTCAGATTCGTGCCGAACGTGATGAGGTTAGGGCGACGGCCGCAAAAGGAATCGATCCAACCGCTGCTCGCAAAGCTGCCAAGATCGAAGCTCAAGCGGCAGTCGCAGCGACCATCGCCGAAGCCGAACGCCAAGCGGCCGAAAACAAGACGGTGGCAGACCTCTTCGACGAATGGATTCGCGACGGCGTCTCCCGCCAGGATGGCAATGCCGAACTGATCCGCAGCTTCAAGAAAGATGTCCTACCGCTGATTGGCAAGAAACCACTGCGCAACCTGACTGAAAAGGATCTGCTCGCAGTGCTGCGCTCAATCAAAGCCCGTGGCCTAAACCGCACCGTCGTTATCCGCAACAACGACATTGGCCAGATGTTGCGCTGGGGTGAGAAACGCAAACCCTGGCGAGGCCTGATGACTGACGGCAATCCAGCCGACCTTATAGATGTTAGCAAGCTGCTCGATCACGATTATGAAGAACAACGGGACCGCCTTCTCTCCCCCGACGAGATTCGCGAGCTGCGTGACATCCTCGAACGCCTGGAGAGAGACTACGAAGAGCTTCCTGCTGGCCAGAAGTATTCAGGCATTCGCCCGGTCAATACGCGCGTCCAGTGCGCGCTGTGGATCTGCCTGAGCACACTCTGCCGAATCGGCGAGTTGCTTAAGGCCGAATGGCGCTTCGTGGATCTGGAGAAGGGGACTTGGTTCATCCCGGCCGAGGCCACCAAAGGCCATAAAGGCAAGCGCCAGGATCACCATGTGTTCCTGTCAGCGTTTTCCGTTGCGCAGTTTAAACGCCTTAAGAAAGAAACCGGCGATTCGCCGTTCTGCTTCCCCAGCAAGGATGGTCGAAGCAACGTTGATACCAAGACTGTCAGCAAGCTCATCGGAGACCGCCAGTGTCGATTCAAGAACCGCAGCAAGCCACTGGCCGGCCGGCATCATGACGACTCACTGGTACTGAGCAAGGGAACCAAGGGGGAATGGACCCCGCATGACCTGCGCCGAACAGGCGCGACGATGATGCAGGAGCTGGGTGTAACGCTGGAAATAATCGACCGCTGCCAGAACCATCTGCTGGGCGGCTCGAAGGTCCGTCGACATTACCTGCACCACGATTACGCCAAGGAAAAAACCGAAGCCTGGCGCTTGTTGGGCGAGAAGTTAGAGTCGATTCTTGCCGGGATCCCGGTAGCTGCTGTCAAGCCTCAGTAGCCAGCTTCTTTTTGATGGCGAAAGGCCAAGACATAGGCGGTGTCATCTGCACGCTCATAGCGGTACAACGCTACGTAACCTGAGTCTCCAAACTCGATGATGAGCTCACGCAGCTCCGGCAGATCTGGAAATGGACGCCCTACCTCCGGACTTTTCTCCAATCGAGCGAATTGGCGCTCGATTGCCTGTGCAGCACGGCGCGCGACCTGCGGATCTTTATCTGAGAGGAATCGCCGGCAACGCTCCAAGCCCTTCGCCGCGCCTTCAGTAACAATCAATCGTGGCACTTGGGAAGCTCTACCTCAGTATCTGTACCCCAGCTACCGAGCCAGGTCCGTGCTTCTTGGCTGGTCAAATGCCTTCCGGTTTCCTGATACGCCGCCCACGATGCGAGGGCTTCCTGCTTGAAGCTCTCACGGGCCTCCTCACGCTCGACGTACTGGGTGATCGCCTCGCGCATGATCCAGTGAGACGAGCGCTGGCGTTGGCTCGCCAACTGCTGAATGCGACCTTTTAGCTCGTCATCAATTTTGATTGAAGTGGCCATGGTTAGCCCTCTTTATCTAAAGGTATTACCTTTTAATAAGGTAGCAGCCGTCGTAAAAGCTGTCTATCCGTTGCTCACAAACAGATTACGATGATGGAGGTTCGACAAGGTTCACCATATTCAGCTTCTTGGTACGAGCTGTTGCATCACCCCACTTATACATACGCAGCATGCGTTCAAGACCGATCGGTGGCAGACCGCGGCCCCTTACCCTTGGGGTAAAAAGGTCCAGCACGGCGGCCAACGCAGCCCAGGGCGTGACGGCATCGATCTCGGCGAGGAAGCGGTCACGGCGGGTCAGCTTCTTCTTGGCGGCGTACTCGAGGTCGTAAAAGCTCGATTGCATGGCGGCGGCTCGTTGGGCAGGCATGCGATTATCGCAAGCGGAGCGCGGTCACGGAACGGCCGGGGCTGCGCGAATAAATCAGAGTTTCCCTATAGGCAGGTTCACTTTTCACTTATGACCTTTCCAGCGATGTAGTCCGCACATATGGTCTGGCAAGATCAATAGGATGCACGGCGACAGCAGGGTGTGGGAGTTGGTGTGTTTGGCGACTGCCAATCTACCCACTTCCCTGCCTGTCAACTTACTCTTCCCCCAGAGTCCGCGAAGAACCTTATTTTTTGCCCCGATGAAGGACGTCGGCTATCAGCCAATGCCTGAAGTACCAGCTATCTGAGCTCCGAATCTTAAATTCAGAGTTCGATTGCAAAACAGCGCCTGTGTCCCAATCAGAGCCCCATCGATTGAACCATCTCACTTTCACTAACCCCCACGATGATGTCGGCTAAGACACCTTGACTAAGCGCAGGCACAGAAGTCCCTGCTTGATACCTAGTCAGATCGATCGAAGACAATAGGAGGTATAAATATTCTGACGATAAGGTTCCGTTTGGAGTTAGGCCGAGGCAATTGTTATCAATTGCCGTTGGCTTGACTAGCAAGCGCCGTTTATTGGTCGCAATAGCGACAGAAGATGTCGCGGCATTGAGTGTCTATGACTTCTCGGACTCAGAAGTCTCTTTCTGTTGAGCCTGCAAGAGTTCACAGGCCTGAAGATTCAGAGCAACGAATTCGTTCCACGTAAATTGCCTGGTATAGCGAAGTGCATACTGCCTATCTACCCGGCAAATGTCCGGACGTTGAGCGTAAATGCTGCAGCCTTTGTTTGCTGAGTCGTAGTGACGGCAGGTGCCGTCACCACGATCAAGAAATTGGGTTTCTTGAGCCAGGTGAACGTGCTGACAACACAGACCACATTGGGTACAGGGAAAGCTCTTAGGGCATGTCATGAGCGTTCTACAGCCGTGAAAAGAGGAAGGCTCGCCAGGGCCTTCTTTCACTTTTATGGAGTATCCAAGGAGTTTTTTTGGCCGCTTGAGACTAAAGAAATATCTCGCACTCGCTTCTCAGTAGAGAGAACCAGATTGCCATCTTGATCAAGAATAGCTGTATCTATCATGGCTTTAATCAGCTGCGCGTATTTAACTGAACGAAAAACAATTTGTTTGCTTTCCATGGAGAAATCTTGGAAATTTTCTCCGTGCTCTTCAATTGTGATTCGCATGTCGCGTGTAGCAAAGCGCAAATGCGAGGTGATCTCGGAGAGAGTTTTATTGGCAAGCAATGTAACCTGCTCAATAGCCTGAAGCTTACCTGCCATCAGCTCAGCCTGATCACTAATAGTTTTAGCTTGCTCCAGATTACTACGCGCATTATTTAGAGCCGCTTCCCCCTTATTCCCCACGATGTGCCCGAAGATAGCCAAAGCGGGGCCAGCGACGATCCCGCCGAGAACCATCATGCCGCCGGCCATACCGTAGCCACCGGTTGCAAGGGAGCCCCCGCCTAGCCAGGCCAGCGTGGCATTGGTAGCTGCAACTCCTCCGAGCGAAGAAATAGCTGTGCCTGTACTGGCAGTGGCAAGCAGCATGGTTCCATTGTAAGCGCCGAAGGCTAGTGCTGCCCCACTACCCATACCTGCTCCCAGGCCAAGCCCTGCATCCTTGAGTGCTTGATAGTCTTGGCGCAAACCAGTCAGGGCTGTAGTCGAGAAATCGCCGGCATTTAGTTTTTCCAGTTCGGGTGTCTGGATGAGTTCCACATTTTTCAGGCGACCAAAGATGGTGAGAAAGTCCGCTACGACTCCGTTAAAGACGCGTAGCTTGCGCTGTCCGTAGTTTTCCAGAGCTTCATTGGTATTCTTACGGCAACTGTCAACCTTCTGGTTGGCAGCATTAACCATGGCGCTGGCGTCATTGTTAAGGCTCTTGGCATTGCTGTGGTCGATCGCGCCGCTTACACCTTTGGCTGCACCGTAGAGGCCAGCTGCTGCGGCGGCCGCGCCGATGATGAGAGGAATGGGCATGGATTTCTCCTTTTACTCTAGGACGAGGGCTATGATTTTGCTGACTTCGCTGTTCAGGGCTTCGGCACGATCTAGTAGGTCTTCGAAGATGAAGTCTGCAATTTGATAGTGGTGTTGAAATGCCTTGAGCAACTCGCGCTCGATAGACGAGATGGACCCGTCACGCAGCGCAACCAAAATCATCTCGAACAGCATGATTTTTGGGGGTTCTGGTCGTGTCGCCGATTGACCTTCCAGAAGTTGGGCCAATACGGTTTGTGCGGCGGCAACGCGAGTTTCCGGTAGTTCCATCTTGTGGATCGGAAACTTCTTGAGTTCTTCTATCAGATCTGTCTCGACGCTCGATCTCCCTGTTAGGGCTCCCACTGCCATACTCTGGGCAAGAAGCGCTCCGACAGATGATGAAAGGCTTGAGCCAAAGATGCTCGACTCCCTGCGTACGGACTGGCCGGCAGAGCGCTCTAGGTCTGCAATCAATTCGCTCTCCTGTTCATCTGCCTGAATAGAGAGATTGCTCAGGTCGGTGTCTGACGTCAGCTCGTCGTACTTCTTTCCATCCCAGAGTATCGGGTTGTCGGAAAGTGCCAGCAGTTGGATCAAATCGAGCAGAAGCTTCTTTTCAGGTTCCGGCAGCATCTTGATGAGCATGAGGTAGGTTCTCGCTTTCTCGTTACAGGATCAGTGGCTGGTCGGAGTTCATGAAGTCCTCAAACTCCGACATAGATTGGAATTGCAGCTGTTTCCCCAGCAGCGTGGCGTACTCATTGATGGCAGCTGCCAGGCCGTCAACGTTGCTGGTGCTGTTCGATACGATGTCGAACAGGCGTTGGGTTTCCTGGCGCAATTGGGGGATTTCGTGGCGGGTAAAGGTGTCCAGGGCCGCCTGCTCATCGGCAATGCGGTCGCGGGCCGCGGACTCAATGGCCCTGACGCGCTCCAGCTGCTGGCGCGAAAGCTCCACGCCACGCGCCGCGTCCAGCGCGCTCTGATAGAAGAATGAGGAAAGGGCGTAGCCGATCAATCCACCCACGGCGGCGCCGACGAATGGTACGGGAATGGCGAGTTGCCCCAGTGCGGCCATCATGCTGCCGGAGAGCATGCCTGCGCCTTTTTCCCCTACTTCGCTCAGCAGTTGCGCTTCACTGATTTCGCCAGTGACGTAGCGTTTGACGGAGCTGCCCAGCGACAGGCAGATAGTGACGGCCAGCGCTGGGGCATTGGTGCCAGACAGGGTGCGCAGGGTTTGGTTGCTCGATTGTTGCATGCCACCTTTGAGCGCGGAGCCTGCGAAAGCGGTGGTGTATCCAAGTGCGCCGGCTTTAGCTGTATCGAGGGCCACATCCTGGGCAGCTTCACCCAACTGTTTTTTGTCTTGAGCAACATTGAACGCGTTGGTCAACAACGAAATTACGCCACCGATGACAGCGCCGTACTTCGCTCCCTCAATACCTGCCCGGTGGCTGGTGCGAGCGATATCTTTCATCGTCTCGCGCAGCGGCTTTTCTGCGTAGTCGATGGCCTGCTCGGTCGTAATCCCAAGGTCAACGATGTCTTCTTCAGCAAGCTGGTCGAACCTGTCGGCGCGCTCGCGGAATTTTTCGGCGAGCTCCGGTTTTCCTTTCTGCTCAGCCTGTAGTGCGTGTTTTCTTAAGTTTTCCGCACGATTGCGGCAGTAGGTCTTGGCGTCTTCGACCTGTTCGCTGGGCAGTTCCAGCTTCTTACCGAAATATTTACTGTACTTGTGATCTTCATGGCTCACCTGGTTGGCAACTCTGTTTCCGCTGGCTTCCAACTTTGTCTGGGCTTCGTAAATGATCTTGCCGTTTTCATCCACGCGGACGCGATCCACCGCTTCGCGGTACTTTGAGTCGGTCTCAATACCGTAATGCTTCAAGTCATCGCTGCGAATCGTGCGCTCAGGCGATTTGCTGATGATCGCCTCAGCGTTGTCACGACTGGTGCTCGCCACTTCGCCCGCCCAACCCGCCCGCTGTTTGACGCCCGTATTTTCCTGGTTGATGCCTTTCAAGCCCTTGCTCAGCACTTTCCCGGCTTCATTGTCGACTCCGGTATAGGCTTTGACGTACTCGGCACTGGCACTGCCATAGCGGCTTACGGTTTCACTCGTGGAAAGTGCAGTTGCTGTGTTGCTTATATCCCGCTTGATTTCGTATCTGCTGTCGTCTTGCGCGCTGTCGCTTGAGGAGGGTGTAAGAGTGTTGCGGGACTTCATAGAGCCTCCTTGCAGGTTTCTCTATCGGTAATGGTGGCCTGCATATACAGCCTGCCCATTTTGGTCAGTTTTTCTTTGATTGCGTCTACCCACCGTTTGGGCTCATGCACGTGAATGCTCTCACCCAGCCCGAACAGCCACCAAAGCGTTTCTTGGTTTTCCGGTACCAAGGCGCGCAGGCGTTTCCAATCGCTGCCCCCCAGAGCCTCCAAACTCTGCTGCGTGCTCAGAGGGGTTTCCCCGAGCAGCCAGGCAATCTGCGGAGAGACGTCGGCAATCAGCTCCACCTGTTTGATAGGGGCTGCGCTGTTGAGATCGTTTCGAATGTAGTGGTCAATCTCGAAGTCGACGCGAGATCGGGCCGGAATATCTAGGCGCTCAGCCTGCTGGATTCGATGCAGTGCAAACTGGCGCAGGTCGTCATAGCCTTCGACACTACCAATCAGGTAGCTGATGGAGTGGCGTGAAACTAAGCCTGCGGGGTGGATTAGCAGTTTCTTCAACTCGGCTTTGCTGCGGCTCAAATAGCTGATCTGCAGCTTACGCTCTACCAGGGCGGTAGAGGTCTGGTTCCAGACATGTGTGTCGATCTTTGCGGATTGTAGTGACTTGCCATTGGGGATCGCCCGAACCTTGCGTGCCCAGTGCGCCAGACCGTTATTTTCCAGATTATCGAGATAATCGCGCGCCATACGAAACTGTGGTCCAAGCTGATCCAGCACGCTCTGAGGGAGCAGGGACTGGAGGTGGCTTTCCGCGAGGTACAGCGCCAGTGCAGTGGGGGTATCCATGGCCGACAGATCAATGGGCGCTTTGTCCGATAGGCTCCAGCGAAATGACGGGGAGCTTTCGTCGCGCAGCAGGGCAAACGGAATGGAAAGCCGATCAAGGTCGCGCTGGACAGTGCGCAGGCTTACCGAGAAACCATCATCCTTGAGCTTCTCCAGCAGGGTTGTGGTCGCAATGCGGCCTGGCTCTCGGGGAATCAGGCGTAATAGGGCAATGAGCCTGAGGAGCGTGTCCTTCGCTTCGGACATAGCTACTTCCTTGTCATACTGAAATAGAGTTACTTTTTTTGGCGCCACTTATATGGCGAACCTACACAGTTTAATATCAATTTGCCATACCGCGATAGGTATTAGCTGTGCCCAAGCGAGCGGCACTAGCCACGAGAGTCTCCAGACGGGTGGCCTGGCGCATAAAGAGCTCGGGGGAGCGACACCTGGGGCAATGATCGAAGCTCTCTTGCTGTGAACTTTTCGCGTCGCTGATTACCGAAGTCTGGTGCCAATCACAGCGGTGGCAACAATGAGTCAGGGCCTTACGCATGTGTCGCGCCTCCTTCTGTCATTCGGATGGAGGAGACATTACCAAGCCGTGACGTCAAATCCTGTCGCTGGCAGCTAACCGATGTCCAAACTGGCCCGCCTCGATTCATGTCATGCACTCGGGTTCTCTTGGAGATTTGCAGCCTCCCCCAGATCACCCAGATGTTTCTCACTCGGACTGGGGCTTTCTGCCCGACTATATCTCCTTTGTTCCAGGGTTGATGGCTACACTCTGTCGAAAAATGAATACACGACGGATCTGTTTCCCCCTGAGCGCCCCCCCGTGAAATCCGAACAGCTGATGAGTACTCTGGATGGAATCAACATCGTTGGGGTCGAGGGACACTGCAGCCTGGACGCATTGCTAAACCAGCAGAGTGGATCATGCGAAGAGAACTGCTATCACCCGCCTGCAACACTCGGTGTCTGAGCTATTGGCCGCAAGGCCAACTAGATCGATAGAGGTACTCTTCCAGCGTTAACGCTATTGGATTCAAAAATATTTCAGACCTGTATTACCCACAGGAAGACGAGCACGAAAGGCTCGTTTCTACCTCTGGGTATCCTCTTTTGAACAGGAGTCTGAATGATGAGTATTTGCTGTCCTTCCTGCGGTTCTCTTCGAGTTGTAGCGCGCAATCATGGTCGGAAAGTCGGGGGCGCTATTGGTGCTGTTGGCGGCACGGCGAGCGGAGCAGCAGGCGCTATGGCTGGCGCAAAAAGCGGCGCGCTTATAGGTGCTTTCGCTGGCCCCGTGGGTATTACGCTGGGTAGCCTGGCTGGCGCGATTCTGGGCGGCCTGGCAGGTGGAACTGCCGGGGGGCTGGCCGGCGCTAAGATGGGTGAAGAGTTTGACTCTCACGTACTCGACAACTATGAGTGCCATCACTGCGGCACTGCCTTTACACAAAATGAGCGTTGAATTCATCGCGCCGATAAACGAAACGTTATTACGTATACATACGTAGAAGGAGTATTGTAATGGCTCATCTCGTCGAAACCATGGCTTACGCTGGCGCTACCCCGTGGCACGGTCTGGGCAACAACCTGCCGCAGAAACAGCCCATCGAAGTCTGGCAACGCGAAGCCGGCATGGACTGGCAGATCCTGGAAAGCCCTGTGCACTTCAAATCGGACGCCATTGGCCACCTGGGCGCGATCCATTCGTTCCCGGAACAGAAAGTGCTCTATCGTTCGGACACCAAGGCACCGCTGTCAGTGGTCTCGCAGCGTTATCACACCGTCCAGCCTCGTGAGGTGCTGGAGTTCTACCGCGATCTGACCGAGGTCTCCGGCTACGAGCTGGAAACCGCTGGCGTGCTCAAGGGCGGGCGCAAGTTCTGGGCGCTGGCACGCACCGGCCAGGGCGCTGCACTCAAGGGTAACGACCAGGTGAATGGCTACCTACTGTTGGCCACTTCCTGCGACGGTACTCTGGCCACCACGGCAACGCCCACCACCATTCGCGTGGTCTGCAACAACACCCTCACCATCGCCCTGGACGGCACCAGCCGTGCGATCAAGGTGCCGCACAGCACCCGCTTCGATGGTGAGCTGGTGAAGAATCAGCTCGGCATAGCCGTCTCGCAATGGGACGACTTCATGTACCGCATGCGCCACCTGGCTGAACGCAAGGTGCAGTGGCATGAGGCACTGGGCTTCTTTATGAACGTGATGTGTGAGACCAGCCCGACCGGTCCGCTTCCTGAACAGCTGCCGAACGAGCGCGCTCTGCGCAAAGTTCAGGAGCTGTACGAAGGCCGTGGCCGAGGCAGTCAGCTCGACTCGGCACGCGGCACCGCCTGGGGTCTGCTCAATGCCGTGACTGAGTACGTCGATCACGAGCGCCGGGCACGCAGCACGGAATACCGTCTCGACTCTGCCTGGTTCGGCCAGGGCGCCCAGATAAAGCAACGCGCCTTGGACGCAGCGTTGCAGCTCGCTGCTTAAGCTGATGCGGCATAAACACAACCCCTGATCGCCACAAGGGTGATCAGGGGTTGTTCAGCTCATCTGCGTTAAATGATCGCCCTTACTCAGGCGTTCACCCAATCCTCGACGCGCAAACCTGGAACTCGCTCAAACTCACGAAGATTATTCGTGACCAGAATCAGTCCCTGGGCACGTGCGTGTCCTGCAATCATCTGATCATACGGGCCAATAGGCTTGCCGATACGAGCCAGCTCAGCTCGCAATTGCCCGGAATGAGCCGCTGCCTGAGCGTCGTAAGGCAGTACTTCCAGGCGCGCAGCGAAACCTTCAACGTCCGCCAGATTACGCTCGGGATTAGCGGACTTCTCGGCGCCGTAAATAAGCTCCATCAGGGTGACAGTGCTGATGCTCAGCTGGCCTGAATGGCGCTTGAAGGCTTCCCGCACCTGCTCAGGGCGATTCTTGATCGTGAAAATGCAGATGTTGGTATCAAGCATGTACTTCAGCATCAGAACGCATCCCGCTCTTGATCTGCAGGTTGCTCGCGATCCGCCATGTAGTCAGCGGTCACACCTTCGCCATCGAACCAGACGTCCCAGGCCTCGCCTGCCGGCGTGATGATTCGGGCTCGACCAACTACCACTACATCCACCCGCTTCACATCCTCAGGCAGCGCAACCGCCTTGGGCAAACGCACCGCCTGACTGCGGTTGCTCTGAAAAACTGCACCTTGTTCCATGGAAACCTCCTGGGGATATGCCTTGCGTATAGCCCATTGTGCCAATCAAGCGGGATATGTCAACGGCATATCCCCAACTAGCCATCCACCTACCACCATAACCGCCCGGTCAGCCTTGTGCTGGCTGGGCGTTTTTATGCCTGCAGGAGAAACATGATGAAAGCCACTTCATTGAACCGCAGCCCCAGCAAACCCCGCCCAGCCCTACGCCTGATCAGCACCAAGGAATTGCCCCGTGAGGACTGGCTGCAGATCCGCAAGCAAGGCATCGGCAGCTCGGATGCCGGCGCAGCCGTCGGCCTCAATCCGTATAAATCGCAGCTGGAGTTGTGGATGGAAAAAACCGGCCGCGACACCACATTGCCCAAGGCCGACCCGCACGATGAGGAAAGCCCGATGTACTGGGGCAACGTGCTGGAGCCCATCGTGGCCTGGCATTACAGCAAGCGCACGAAGAACAAGGTACGGCGCATCAACGCCGTACTGCAGCATCCGGATCCGGAGCTGCCCTGGATGCTGGCCAACATCGACCGCGAGGTGATCGGGGCCGATGGCGTGCAAATCCTCGAATGCAAGACCGCCGGCATAAACGGCGCACGCCTCTGGAAAGAGGGCGTACCCGAGTATGTGCAACTGCAGGTGATGCACCAGCTCGCCGTCACCGGCAAGCAGGCGGCGGATGTGGCGGTACTGCTGGGTGGTCAGACGCTGGAGATCCACCGCATCGAGCGGGATGAGCAGATGATCGCTCGCCTGATCGAGCTGGAGCGCCAGTTCTGGCACTACGTGGAGACTGATACGCCGCCACCGGCTGATGGCACCGCTTCGGCAGAGTCAGCACTGCGCTGCCTCTACCCGGAGGACAACGGCCAAGTCGTCGACTTCACCCAGCATGCCGGGCTCAGCGCGGCTTACGTCGAGCTGAGGGCTGTTCGTCAGTCGATTGCCGACAAGGAAAAACGCGAGGCTGAGCTAAAGCAGATGCTGCAGCAGGCCATGGGCGATGCCAGCAGAGCGGAGTTTTCCAGCGGCCATGTCAGCTGGCGCAAAGCCAAGGACAGCATCGGCCTCGATGTCGCTCAACTGCTCAAGGACAAGCCCTACCTGCAGGCCAAATACCCACTGCTGAAACCGGGTGCACGGCGCTTCCTGGTCGGCTGAAACCAACCTCATTCATCCCTTCCCTCCCCTTGGCCAGTCCATGCAGTTCCCACTGCGTGGCTGGCCTTTTTTCATTTCCAGGAGAATTACCATGCTCAAAGGTCTGGCTATCACTCCACCGGTACTCGGGCGGATTTCCATCGGTAAGGTCATCGAGAAGAACGGCAAACGGCTGCCGGAGAAGGATGACCAATTCACCATCACATCCCAGGTGCAGGGTAAGGACGGCTGGCTGCTGCACCCGCTCAATGACGAGCTACGTCAGGGCAAGGACGACAAGCTGCGCAGCATTCCGGTACGCCTGCTGTTCAACGAACCGGAGCTGAATTTCCGAGCAGACTACACGCTGTTCGACCGACAATCCGGACGCCCCGTCTGCGTCGGCAATGGCGAGACCTGCAAGCGGGTCACTCAGGACGGTATGCAGTCGTTGCCCTGCCCTTCGCCGGATGCCTGTCCGCTGGCCAGAGGCGGTGCCTGCAAGCCCTACGGCCGACTGAACGTGGTCATTGGCGATGAGGATCCGCTGGGCAGCTTCGTGTTCCGCACCACCGGCTTCAACAGCATCCGCACCCTCGCCGCGCGCCTGCATTACTTCCAGGCCATCTCGGGCAACCGCCTGGCCTGCCTGCCACTGGAACTACGTCTGCGTGGCAAGTCGACACGCCAGAGTCATGGCACGCCGATCTTCTACGCCGACCTGACGGTACGCGGTGGCATGGAAATGGCCGAAGCATTGGTGACAGCCAATGAACTCGATTCACGACGTCAGGCTGCAGGCTTCAATCAGGCCGCTTTGGATGAGGCGGCACGACGCGGCTTCGGCAACGGTGCGTTCGAGGACAGCGAGGAGGATGTCGGCGCCATCGTCGATGAGTTCTACCCCGAGGGTGAAGCAACTGCTGTACCAACAATGTCTCAACTCAACCCCACCAAACCCAGCCTGGCTGAAAAGCTCGATGCACAGGCTGCACGTCAAACCCCACCCACTGACCAAAACCAAGGAGGCCGCCATGCGCCTGCACAAGCTGAAAGCCAGTGACACGACCGGCACCTACTTGGTCGATTCGCCGGTGACGGAAAACGACATCCTACTGATGGCCAGGCAACTGGCCAATCTGCGCCTGCGCAAAGGACGAGCCCTGACATCGCCGAAGGAGGTATTCAGTCACCTGCAGGCGCTGCTGGCTGATTATGAGCACGAGGTGTTCGCACTGCTCATGCTCGACAGCCGGCACCGAGTGATCGCATTTGAGGAAGTGTTTCGCGGCACGCTGGATAGCGCCAGCGTCTACCCACGGGAGGTCGTGAAGCTCGCCCTGGAGCACAACGCCGCTGCCCTGATCCTGGTGCACAACCACCCTTCGGGAGACCCTGAGCCCAGCATGGCGGATCGCAATCTCACCACAAAACTGCAGGACGCGCTGAATCTGGTCGGAGTTAGAACGCTCGATCACGTTGTGGTGGGGAACGAAGGCTGCGTGTCACTGGCAGAACTGGGCTACCTGTAAGGAGGTTCCAATGAAACTGCTGTTACGGACTGTTGCCTCGGTATTTATGTTTGCCGGGATCCTGGCAGGCTGCCTGGCGCTATTGCTGCTGGTGATTCTGATGGTGCGTTTTCCGCCATTGCTGATCGCTGTGCTTGTCGCTTGCTGGCTTCTCAGTCGACTACAGAAGTCATCTCAAAAGGTCCTAGAATAAGAAGCTTAACCAGGACGGGTAGCCACGGCTAACCGTCCGCAATCATCCGGCCAACTTTCTTTTTTTGGATTGAACTGCAACCGTAGCTCATAGACCACACCTACAAGTCATCCAGATTGACTGGGAGGGCTGTCTCACTTGAACGAGACTTAGGGAGACACTGCATAAATAGCCAGCCGCCCCCACCCTTGGCACACTGAGCCCCCTCAACCAGCCCCCTCCATGAGCTTTGTTACGCGCGTGCAGAAGACCTTCTCCGAACTCGAATACACCGGCAAGAAAAAGCAGACTCGCCGAGATCGCTTCCTGGCTGACCTTGAACAGCTGGTGCCCTGGGCACAAGTGGAGGCGCAAGTGGCGCCGTTCTATAGCGACACCACAGGCAAGCGTGGACGCCCTGCGATTGGGTTGTCGCGCATGCTGCGCATGTATGTCGTGCAGCAGTGTTTCGGTCTCTCCGATGAAGGTACCGAAGATGCCGTCTACGACAGCCAGGCCATTCGTGGTTTCATCGGCATCGACCTGGGCCGTGAGTCGGCACCGGATGCCACTACCTTGTTGCGATTTCGCCGCTTGCTGGAAACCCATCAGCTAACGCGGGTGCTGTTTGAAACGATTAACCAGCATCTGGCCAGCCGGGGTCTGCTGCTCAAGGAAGGCACTATCGTCGACGCTACCCTGATCGCCGCGCCGCCCTCGGTCAAGAACCGAGAAGGTAAGCGTGATCCTGAGATGCATCAGGCCAAGAAAGGCAATCAATGGCACTTCGGGATGAAGGCCCACGTTGGTGTCGACGCCACATCGGGACTCGTGCACAGCGTGGTAGGGACTGCCGCCAACGTGGCGGATGTCACCCAGGTCGATCAGTTGCTGCACGGCGCCGAAACCTATGTTTCGGGTGACGCTGGATACACTGGTGCGGCCAAGCGACCGGAGCATGCTGAACGGGACGTTGTCTGGTCGATTGCAGCACGGCCAAGCAGTTACAAACATCACGGCAAAGACAGCGTGCTGTACCGAGTCAAGCGCAAAGTCGAATACGCCAAGGCGCAGCTGCGTGCCAAGGTCGAGCATCCCTTCCAGGTGATCAAGGTGCGCTTCAATCATCGTAAGGTTCGCTACCGTGGACTGGAAAAGAATACGGCGCAGTTGTTCAGTCTGTTTGGGTTGGCCAATCTGGTACTGGCCAAGCGGTATTTGCAACGGACGGCGGGATAAGTCCGTCCGAAAGGCGGGGCTGGCCCGCTAATCAGCAAAATCAGGGTAGAAATCGGCCCAAGAAACGCAGAATAAGGCCGGTAGGTTGAAAAAACCGGGTTGAAAAAGGGGGACGGTGAGAATTGGCTAATTGTTCAGCGTCTCCTTAGCAATTTCGATCAGCTCAAGGTCTTCTGAAATCATTTTATTCACCGGTTGCTGAGAAATTCCCCGCCGTAAAAACACACTCTCCTGCTCCAATGCCAAGCCCATTCCTTGCAGAGCATCACACAGCTCGGCCAACTCGCTGGGCATGCCCAACGATCGAAGTCGACTTACCGCATCCTGATAGTTCGCTAAGTTGTCCTGCCAAATCCGTTGATTGCCATACAGCCTCAACCGCTCCTGCCAATCCGGCATTAACCAGAGTTTGCACGTGTCCCCAATGAGCTCATAGAGTCGAGCGAAGTTCTGAAGCCCAATACCGTCGTAATCGGGGAAAAGGATTACCTGTGAAGCCCGCGGTCTCTCGGCCAACCAGTACAGCAGCAGGCCGCTCAGCTGTCCGGAGTAGTAGCACAAGGTGCCGCTCGCATCGGCGGGCAGCCAGCTGATATCGTCGAACAGGGCTTGGTTCTCGATCAGCCACAAGGGCGCAGCCGTGTGCCAATCATCGCCGCTCTGCACAGCCAAAGCGGCAGCCCCGCAGGTCTGCGTCAGCTGCGATACATCGAGTAGTTGGCCCTTGCCATCACGCCAGTACTGCCCGTCGTTTACGGCTTTAAGCAGCAGGTACTGTACCGAGTGCCGCGCACTACCACTTTTACTGTCACGGTTCCGCGACATGTTGAGGGCGCGCTGCGGGATCACACTGGCCGCATTTTCCGTGTGTCCCGGCCTTAGCTGAGCAAGGTGGGCCTGAACCTGTTCTAGGGCGGCAATCTGATACAGACTGCCGCGACCACTAACTGACAACCGCACCGCCAGGGTTCTCCGAGCGAACTCCTCCAGCGCTCCGCGCTGGGCAGCTGTCAGTTGGCTGGCAGCCAGCCTACCGCCAGCAACAAGCAGCTTTTCCAGTGCATCGGCCAGTGAACGGCTCACGCACCAGCTCCCGCCACGCGCGGCTCCAACTCCTGCCAATTCTTGCGGCTGACGTGATTGTGTCCGCCGTGGCGAGTGATTGGTACGCAGTAACGAACGGTTGCCAGTGGCGCGGGAGAGGCGAAGATAAGCGCAAAACCGAACTCAGCAGCTGTGTCGATCAAGCTCGTCTGGTTTGGCCCATCAAGCGCCAGCGCCTCATCCAAGTAGCAGGCAGCCCGAACCGAATAGCGCTTGTCCTGCATCTGGTGCAGTAGCGCCAGCCCCGTTACCAACTTTGCCATCAGCACCGTGCCGTTGGAGGCAGCGCCATCAATATCAGCAAAGGCCTCAGGTTTCTGGCCCTCTTTGCCGACGATGAAGCTCAGACGAAACAGATGCTCAACAGCCAGACCGCCTCGGGCATCACCCTCTCGGATTAGCAGGGCCTTTGCCCGTGTGAGACTCTCATCATCGAGCACACTTCCGTGGTCGAACAGCTCAAAGCTCTGGCCAGAATCCACCTGCTCCGCTGTGCTGATGAGCGCCTCGATCGCCCAGACCAGCTCCTGCTCGTCTTCAGGCTCGATCTTGAATACCGACAGGTCAGACAACCGACGCCGGCCGATCAGCTGGTTGAATTGGCGCATCTTGGCCTTGAAATCGTTCAGGCTGCCTCGCAATTGCCGCAGGCACGCCGTGACGTTGACCACCGCTGTGCGCGCCTTACGCTCGATGGCCTCGAACTCTTGGGGCAGATGCCGGCCAAACTCGATCATCAGGCGGATCTCTTCGTCAGGATCGTCGGCCGTCTGGAACTTGGTCAAACCATCCGCATGCAGCTCGGCGAGCAACCCACGTACATCAGTTTCAAGGCTCAGCAGCCGGCGGCAGTCCTGCTGATACTCTCGCAGGTGCTCGGCCAACTGCTCAATAGCCAGCTCTGCAGCCCCAACCCACGTGTGATGCGGCAGATCAGCCAGATAGCTGAAGATAGGGTCACCATCACTGCGCCGATCGCGGCCAGTACAGATCTCCCCGTGCTGGCCGTCGAGTTCATCCTGCTGCTTACGTATGCCATCCAGCTGTTCTCGAAGACGCTGCACCTCGGCATGGACTCCTCTCAGCTTGGCCTCCAAATCAGCCAAGACGCTCCGGCAGTCCAACAGAGATCGCTCGCGCTCAGCTCCGCGCTCGCGCAAGCTGGCGAGCTCGTCAAAGGCTTCCAGCTCGCGCAGGGCCTGCTGGTAGTCATGCTCTCGTTCAAGCTTGAGTGCCTCAGCGGCCCGAATTTGCTCCGCAGCCTGTAGCTGCTCATCGACCTGAGCCAGCTGGCGCTGAAGGTCAGACAACTCCTGATCAATCTCTTCAGCGCTGCGCTGACGGTGCTGGTCGGGCAGGTCAGCCAACTGCAGATCCAGTCCCGGCAGTTCAAGGCGGCCAGCCTGGCTGAGCCATTTCTCAAGGCTTTGATGCAGTTGCTCGCCGTTGAGACGGAAGCCGCTCTCCGGCAGCGTCATAACCTCCCGTGCGAACAGCCGGTTCAGGGCAGCCAGCTGCTCCGCGTTCAACTCCCGCTGCAGATGCTGATAGAGGTTGCCCGTCAGGCTTGCTCTTTCGCGACTGAGCCGCTGCACGTCCTGCGTAACCCTGTTGCGATCGCGAACAATCTCATTGGGGCTTCGACCCTGTACTCCGGCAACGAGCGCAACCTGGGCCTCGTAGACTGCACGCGCATGCTCGATGCTACGCTCCAGCGTCTCGCGTCGGTCGATCAGCGCGAACCGGCGCTCCAGTTCAGCCTGCCGCTCATCCTCGCGCTTCAGCGCAGCCTCAGTCTGCAGGCTGCGCTCACGGGCAGCAGACCACTCTACCCGGTCATGTTGCAGCTGCTCTTCGGCTTGCTCGATGCCGGCGCGGGTCTGTTGCAGGTCAGCTGAGCGAGACTGGTAATAGCTCTGCCAGTCCTGCAGCGCCTGATCGATCAGCGGACGGAGGTGAAACAACTTGCCGCGCAACTGCAAGCGCTCCTCATACAGCGTTTCGAGGCGGCCGATCCGTTCCAGCTGCTTTTGGGCAGCTTGGTACTGCTCTCGGTCGGCATTTACATCGGCGAAAGCTTTGTCCCACTCCTGCTTGAAGTCGATGCCCGCGTCCGAAAGATCTCGGTGAAAGATCTGCAACAGGTAGTCCTTCACCTCCTTGGATTGCAGCTTGTCCAAGCGCAGAGTTCGGGTGAGCACCCGCTGGAATACTTCAGCGTGGCGGGCCTGTTCCAGGCGGAAAATTGTGAAGTCACCGTTTTCTCCCCGCCCCCGCCGACTGTTGCCATACACCATGCTGGTGAACTCGCTACCGCTATAGCGTTGGGCGAGCAAGCCGCGAGTGGCTAAATGACTCAGCAGCTGCGGTTGTGCCACCAGACAGCCGTCATCGCGCCGGTAATCGTCGAGGTTCAGTTGGCCACGGTAAGCGAAGTACTCGTAGTCGTTGCTGACACCCTTGCCAACACATCCAAGCACCACACTGCCTGAATCGGGCAGCAGAACCTCCAGTAGGATGTAGGCGCTGTTGTTGGGGAAATAGAAGCGCCGACTGCGCTCTACATCGTGTGGACCAAAGTCCATACGACGCCGGTCGATGATCAGCAGGAACTGTAGGGCATTGATCAGACTGGTCTTGCCGGTATTGTTCGGAGCCACCAGCGATACAGACGCATCCAAAGGTAACTCTGCGCGCTCGTAGCCTGCACTGTTAAGCAGCACCAGCCGTTGAAATCCATAATCCATCATGCTGGCTCATCCTCTTCACTGGTCTCGATGGCCTCGGTCACATCAACACCTTCTTCAAGCTCGTCGTTCTGCTCCCCGGCCAGCTTCACAAAATGGTCCAGATACCTCCAGACGGCAGGTAGTAGCCGCCAACCTCCGGCAGCTGACTCAGCAAAACCATACGCGCACGCACGATCGAGCAGTCCTACGAGCGACTCTTCCTCTAGCCCCTCTGCCAAAAGCAAGTCGTGGCCACGCTCCAGCAACTTTGCCAGCACAGCGCGATCAATGATCCAGTCACCGAATCGGTGCAGGTGCATCCCCTCGTCGGCCTTCAACTCGAACAGCAGCATGAACAACAGAGCCAGCTGGCGTGTGGTGCGGCTGACGTTGCTGCTCGCATTGTCGAAGTGGAACCAGGCAAACCCGCGCCTATCCACGTGCAGTGTGAAGCCAAGACGCCCGAAAAGCGCCTGGTACTGCTCCTGCTCTTTCTCGAGCTCAGCCCACAGAACGGGCTCTGCAATATGATTCAGGTGCTTGCCCGCATTGAACAAATCAAACAGCGGGCCAAGGCTCGGCAAACGGCCCAGATGAAGTGTGGCTGCTTGATTCATCGTGCGGGTATTCCATGAGGGTAGTGAGTGACGCGCAGCCGATTAAGGTCAGTACTGAGCTTCTGGTCGTCCTGCTGAAACTCCCACTCCAGCTCCCTAACAAGCTCGTGGTAAAGGCGCAGGACAGTGGCATCATCCAGGTAGGCGTAGTTCGTCCGTATCCAGTCAAGCAGGCTAGGCACAGGGCCACTGGCAGCCAGGCGCTCGCGCAGCTCGACACCATCGACGAACTGCAGCTCTGTTGCTGACTCAGCTGGAGCTTCATCGGGGAAGGCCTGACTCACAGGCTCATATGCCAGGGCCTCAGCCATGATGGTGAGCACCTCATCGCCAACCGTTACCCGCCGGGGACGCTCTGCGCGCCAGACAGGGAAGTCAGGTTGGCGGAATGTCCGCGACAAGCCTCGCTTTCGCACCTGTCCGAGTAGTTGGCTGACGGCAGCAGACAGGCTGTTATGCCGCCTGAGCTCTTCACGCAATGGTAAAAGCGTATCGCTGCACTGCTTCAGCACCTCCCGGCCAAGCCGACGAAGCTCTTTGACCTGAAAGCCGGCCTGACGTACCAGCATACGCAAGGTGTAAAGCGCCCCCTGAACAGCGAGCTTCTCCTGGCAGTAGTCAATCTGCCGTTCTGCATCCTCCAGCAATCGGTAAAAGCTGCCCGACGGGCCGCTGTCCATCATTTCCGCCATCGGCTCGATGTAATCATCATAGGCCTGCAGCACTTGACGGTAACGGCGCTCGGCCGGCACATGCGCCTCAGTGCTCTTGGCTTTCTCGGCGATTTCGAGAATGGCGTGGCGATCCTGATCCAGCTGCTGGGCTATCTGGCGGAACAACTCAATAAGCTGTACGGCGCACTGGCGCAGCAGATCCAGGTCATTACCCTCGATTGCCTCATTCAGGCGCTCTGTAGCATCACGAATTCCTTGCACTCGGGCCTGGAGCACTGCAGATAGCCCAAGCTCATGCTCCCTGTTCAGACCACGGACGAATTCAAGCACCAAGGGATTGAGCTGCAGCAGCTCATCCCTGGGGAGCACGCGAAGAATTTCGGTGTTGATCAGCGCTCGCAGAACATTCTCACGGGCGTCTCGCGGCATGCCTGGATCAACCTTACTGATCAGCGCCAGCACTTGCTCTGATTCAAATGCTGGAATCTCTCGAGTGCGCTGTACCAGCCACTCGACCACCGGCCAGTGGCTATAAAGGGCGAATACCAGAGAGCGTGGATTAGCCATGTGCTTAGCTATTCCACAATCGCCTTCAACAACGCATCCCGTGCATCCTGATAAAACTGGATATCGATCTTGGTCGCCATGTCGTCTGACAGGTCATACAGCTGACGCCTCGCCGTAACAGGCATGAGCAGTGCGCTCGCGCCCTTCTCAACCGCAAGCTCAGCGATATTTACTGCGTTGCTGATGGGCTCAATAGAGCCGCCCAAATTGATCTCGCCGACAACGATCAGTCCGCCTTTAACTGATTTTTTCAGCAGGCTGCTGCACATGGCGATCAATGCTGCCATGCCCAGCTTGGAACCTCGTTTTGCGGCATCAAATGCCCGCAGCTGGATGGAGAACTCATGGGAGCGCGGATCACGATCACCTATAAGTTGCACAGCGCGTGAATACAGGTTCTGCTCGGCATAGCGCACTGACTCCTTAAACGCAGCCGGTGCGGGATTGTTGAGAATCTTCACCCCGGAGCCTGGTCCACCGTTAACTTCGATACGGTACAGACCAGCATTGTCATCAATGTCAGCGCCGCCTTCACTGATAGCCCAGATCTGGCCTGGCTCCAGCGGATCGTCACCAATCTCGTTGTCAGCTCTGAGTTCGGGCGTGGCAACAAACTTCTCGACGCCATCGTCACCGATGAAGTAGCTGAAATGGGTGTTACGGAACTCGGCAGCCCCTACCCGCTTCTGCTGCTCTTTTACGCGGCGGCGCACTTCAAGGCCCAAACGGGTTGCCCACTCCAGATCCTCGTCGGAGACGGGCATATCCTGGTTGGGGTACATCAGTTTGAGCAGACCAGAAACCGTTTTGTTAACGGCATTCGTATCACGGCCGCTAAGGGCACCGCCCAGGTGAACGCGGTTTTGCATCGCTGACACGCGGCTCTCGAATCTAAGTCGGCTCATGCATTCCGAGAAGAAGTCACTAACCAAACCAAAGTGGTCCGTGGTCAGATCCTTGTTCATCTTCGGTACATCCCAGCCCGGGAGGTAACAGTGGATGCGATCCATCCAGGCTGTGTCGTCACGCATCTCAGCTGGCAGCGGGCCAAAGAGGTGGCCAACTCGTTGCTGGTGCTCGACATCCACATCGAAGTTGCCGACAAACACCATGGAACCATCAGCACGGATGCTTTCCTTGCCACGGCTGAACTCACCGGACTCCATGTAGCCCTTCATAATGTTGATCCCTTCCTTGGTATCGAAGGAGATCCCGCTAACCTCGTCAAAACAGACCACATCGTACTGGCAGACCAGACCGCGCTGCCCGCTGGCGTTGTTGACGAACATCTTGGCAATGGTCGCCTTGCCGCCCGAAATCAGGTGCGCATAAGGCGATACCTGCTGGAACAGGTGACTCTTACCAGTACCACGCGGCCCCAGCTCGACCATGTTGTAGTTGCGCTCCACGAAGGGCACCATCCGAAGCAGGATGGCATCCTTGGCACGCTGGGTCAGTGCATTGGATTCCAGGCCAATGGATCGCACCAGAAAGTCGCGCCACTCCGCGCTACTGAAGTTACTGCGGGCCTCCGCCAGAATATCCAGAACATTGCGCTTGGACATCTGGATCGGCCGCAGCTCTGAGATGCCAAAGGCGTTGCCCTTCTCCTCGGCAATCACACTGTCGTATTCCAGGGTGACCTCGGCATAAAAGCCACCGGTCAACAGCCGCTCGTTGTCATCAACAATCTTGTCGGGGATGCGCACCCGATTCAGATTCAGGCTAGGCAGGCTGGCCAGGTAACCACCCTCTTTTTCCACGAACCGCACGCTGACAATATCGATCAGCTTGGCCGAGCCATCCTTGTAGGCCCGAGCTTTGAATAGCTCCTCCTCGCCGGCGCGCACAGTGCGAGAGGCCAGCTGGCGCTGCACAATCTCAAGCCCCTCTTCGATCTCTTGAGGGTCGGTCGAGGCGCAATAGCGGCCCAGCATAAATTCGACCACATAGGTCGGTACCGGAAACTGGCGGGCAAAGGTTCGCACCAGATCCTTTCGGACCAGGTAACCCTCAAAGGCTGTTGCGGCCTTGTGGTCCAGCGTATCCATTTCCACTTATTCGTCTCCTACCAGTGTCGGCTTCTTCGTCAGCACGTTACCTTGATCATCCAGCAGCACCAGAACCGCTGAGCTGCCCTCAAACTGGTCATCTACTAACAAGCTGCATTTGCCCTCTTTGAGCGGCTTGCGCTTGGTTATTTCAGAGTCCGGATCAGCTGGGTGAGTCCTCAGCACTGCCAATACGCCCTCAGCCGTGGTTTCAGCCTGAATCTTGCAGGTGAGGCCCAACCAACGAATATCTGACAGCGCCGCGGTCACCGCAGATACGGCCGTGACTGCCTTGGTATTGCGAATCTGAATCACCGGCGTCATGCACTCCTGCAAGCTCAGGCCACCGTGGTCATAGTTTTGACCGGCCTTGAAGCTGCAGACGCCAGGCGCCATGGCGATGCTGACTGCACTATTCCAATACCAGCCCACTTGCTGATAGCCCGAGTCCACAGAATCCTTGATCACCGCACAACGACCCCAGCGCGTTTCGGTCAGGTGCTTGGGTAAGTCGACTTTCGACATCGGCCTTGGCGTCAGTATCCAACCGTGGTCAGTCACAATTCGAATCTTGCGCCAACCCGCAGCAATCAGTTCCTCGGCACGCTCGACGACCTCGTCGAGTAAGGTATCGATGCGTGCTGCGAGCTTCAGGCCCTTAACATGGCCTTCCTTATCAATGTCACCACTTTGCAGCCAGGCATTCGAAGCCGGATCACCCGACTCCCCCTCTTCCAGATACTGCCAGCCTTTCTCTTCGAGGAACTTGCGCAGGTAGTAGGAAGAAAAATCCTTGTCGTCATCTGCAAGGCTCGGCTCAAAGTCCCGGTCCGTTACCCGGCCGGTCAGGCGATCATGCACAGGGGTTACCGCTGCTTTGGCCGTTGCCGTCACTGAGGGCAATGCTGCCCAGTTCGAGTCCAGCTGAATTTCGCCCAGACCTTGCAGCTTGGCAGTTAAGCGTTGCGCCGTATCAAAGCGCAGGCCATCAACAAAAAATACTGCCTCACCTGCCACGGCATACTCCGCCGTGGCCTCGTTCACCTGATCAATGCCTGGGTAGCCCTTGCTACGCACAAGGCTCTGGAAGTTGCGCGTAACGCCGTCCAACCAGGGGGTGTAGATCAAATCCAGAAGACTTTGCACCAATACCTGTTGGCCAGATGAAAGCGGATAGGCCAATGCGCGAAGAGCATGATCATCTGCACGCCAATAGCAGTCGCGATACTGGCTCGCCATTTCCTCAGGATCAGTACCAGAAAACGTGTTGGAGGTGGCTTTAGCGATCTCGGCCAAATGCGCCAACACCCCTGCCAGAGGAGCCATAGCCAGGGCATGCCATACCCAGTTACGGCGCTCCGCATGATGGCTCTCAAGCTGAACGATGCTCAGACGCGCTTTCGCCGGATCAAGCTGCAACAGTCCGTTTAGATCACGTTCAAGCTGCTGCTCTTCAATGGCGTTGATCGAAGGGTAACTGGCACCGTTGGCCGCCAAATCTGCCTGCACCTTCAATAGCAGCTGCGGCAATTGAGGGTAATGCGTGCATGACTCCAAAAAGCGTTGCCAAACACCCTCCCAGACACCCTGACGCTGGCATAGCAGCTCAGCTGCCGTAAGTTCGCCATCCAGCTCTGGATTGAAGTGGTACTCGGTTTCGCATATACCGACCAAGGCTTGCCATCGGGAAGACTCCCAGCGTTCACGACAGGCCTGGCTGTCGTTCATCCAGCTGAGCAGGTCACGCACAGGGTCGCTGCTGACCAGCTTGTTAAAGTCCGCCGCTTCCAGACGTCGATTGCTCAAGTCATCGCGTTCGCTTTCGAGAATCTCAGGCAATACACGCAACATGACCTGCTGGGTTTTCTCATCCTTGGCCACATCAAGCCCGGCACCGCCGTTACTGGAGACCAGGAAGGCATTCACCGTCCAGTCACGCCCCGCATTGCTATAGATCCACCAACAGCCCCGGTACTGCAATTCAGCCAGCGGCTTGAGCGAATCAGGGCAGGCAGCAATGGCGCGTAAATCACGCCTTTCAAAGCCTGGTAGATAGACAATAGGCGTCCGGCCAGCTGGCAACCCAACATCAGGCAAGACGCCCTCGACCACACATTTAATCCAGATTGCCGGACCCGTTTTGCGTTCAGGTGCATAGTTGCCCAGCACGATCAGTTCCGGCAGAGCAGCCTGCAACATGGGTAATGCCGACTCCCACTGACGCAACTTGTCAGTCCAGAGAATGACATTGGGCGCGGCTTGCACGTTTGAGTTGTAAGCGGCACTGGCGCGGACTTCATCGGCCAGCAAATCAATCAGTTTCATGGCGCATCCAGGTCTTCATTCGGTTCGTGGTCATTGCGGCTCAGTCTTTCGGCGGCAATTCCAGCGGATACTTCGCCATCACCTCTGCCACCAACTGATCCGTGCGTGCCTTGAGCTTATCCACGGTCCAGCTGGTCTCATTGGCCAACGCCTGGTTCAAGTGCAGGCCATTGTTGTAGCCCACCTTGCGCCCTTGGCTATCCAGCCGGCTTTGTTTTTCGGCAAAACTCTTGTTACCCAGAGCGCTGTTGTAGCCAGAAATGGTTAGGTTCCCCAGGCAGTGGGCGTAGGTTTGGCGCTGTTGTTCCGCTAGCGCAGCGTCGCCGTTGGCGATCATCTGTACCCAGGTATCGGGGATGTTTTCACCCTGCGGGAAAATGTGCTCGATCGTCCAAACATACTGCTTGCCTTTCAAGGCCCAGAGATCAACCCGGGTCTCAAGGGTCATACGACTTTCTTCAAGAGCGCAAAGCACAAAGCGGCAAACGGCCTTGTTGTCTTCATAGACAGGTCCCTTAAGGCTCTTCTCAAACTGCTCGTCACTGGCGCTTTCGCCTGTCAGGCGTTGCTGGATATGGCTGACCACTGCCTGGCCTTTTAACGCCAGCACTGTCTCGGCCACATCCATAAAAATCCGCGTCAGGTCTCGGGTAGGCGGCAGGTCGGTGGTGTTGCGCCGCACAAAGAAGGCGATGAGGAAATGCACCACCTGCTCCAGGTGCTCCTGCTCAAGCTCCAGGGTGTCCTTACGCTCAAACAGCACCATCAACAACAGATAGGCTGCGGCCCCTTGGATACGATCCAGCGACAACAGCAGACCGGATAGCTTTGGCTGCTCAGGTACGGCGCGGTAACCCACGATCTGAGCGTAATGGGCAGAGAGCCGGATCATTGCCTGCAGGAAGCTCTCAGCATCATGGGCGATCAGCTTCTCGTACACCTGCATCAGGTTGGACTTGGTCGCCACCGGCACCGAGACGATGTCCTTCAAATCAGGCTTGAAGGCGTTGTAGTACTGACGGAAGAATCGCTCCTGCACCGCATAGTCATCACCCAGGGCATCGATGACTTTCTTCCAGCGGTTGTAGTGCTTGTCGATGCTGCCCGAGTCCTTCGCTTCAAGCACAGCCAGTAGCTTGTTCTTGATCAGATCAATAGCCGTCAACGGCACGCCACGATTGTTCAGCGATTCAAACAGGGTGTAGGCATCCGAATGACCGGCCACCTCGATCTTGACCAGGGTGGCGGTGTTCACTTTGTCCAGCAGAGCTTGCAAGCCCGCGACTGGCTCACTGAGCTCTTGCAGATACTGCTCAATACGCCACAGAAAGTGCCGGTAGGCTTTCAGCACACGGCGGTTACCTGCGTGCTGCACCTGCTCCACATCGTCCAAAATCCCGGCTTTGCCGAGCACCGCGAAGTAATCCTGCTGATTGTTGTTCTGCACCTGGGGGATCAATCGTGGCTGGTCTGACTTTCTCTTCAGCACCAGCTTGTGCTTGAGGTTATACAGCTCAATCTGCTGCTCCATGCCCAGGTTGGGCAGCACCCTGAAGCTTTGGTAGATCGCAGCTAGCAACAGCGACAAAGTAGTCATGCGTTGCTGACCATCCACCAGCTCCAGGCTTTGTACTGACAAAGCGTCTTGTGACTGATTGATGCAAATGATCGAGCCAAGAAAGTAATTCGGCTCGTTCTCCAGCAAATCGTCGAACAGCGCATCCCACTGCGCCCGACTCCAGGTGTACTCACGTTGGTAGCGCGGGATGGCATAAACCACCCCACTCTCGATATCGAGCAGGGTGGAGACCGGGTAGTTGAAGACGGATTTGATCATCGCGCACTATTCACTTTTCGAAACTCCTTTTCAGCAGTCAACTAACCACCTCAACTGCACCACAGAACAAGCCACGGATAGTTGTCCAGAACGGAGCATAATGCCCCTCAGCGTCCTTAAGCAGATACCCTTCAACAAACCTACTCAGCTCTTCGTTACTCAGGTCTTCATCCAAAAATGGGGCAATTGCCGCAGAACGCAGACTGATGAGTTTGGGAATATCAAGCCCAAGATGTTGAATCGTTGCCAATGCAGCAGCGTCATCTGCGCTCGGGTGAATACGGCCATCAGCTGTGTATGAAAAACGCGCCTCACTGTCCGGTGACATAGGCGATACCAGCAAGTGAGAATCAAACCAGTCCCCTTTCAGATTACCGCAATGGCGCGGCACCCCCTTGTCCAGCCGGTTCTGGCAGGAGCAAAGCAGGTTTGCGTAATCAAGCGGATCTACGTCGGCCAGATGCTGCGGCTTGAAGTGCTCAATATGCGAGTCATCATCGCTAAGCTGGCGCTCGCAGTAGCAGCAGAGATAGCCCTGCTCTTGCATTAGCGAGGTCTTAACTGCTTGCTTTTCTGCCCCCCTAAGATCGTCATAGGTTGGTGTCCAGTTTGGATTCTCAAGCGCTTTCCAAGCGGAAAAAACGTCTGGTTCAAGCCTCTTTACAATGTGTTTCATTTGCCGATCAGCTCCATGCGCTTGATCAGCACAGACGCTTTGACCAAAGCTGGGTCAGCTCCAATTTTTTCATGCAGGGCCGCCAGCTCAGCCTTAGCTTTCTTAAGATCCCCCTGCTGGATAAGATCGTGCAGCTGTTGCAAGTCATGGTGAACAGCATCAGGCCTGGTGGTCTCAAGCCCCATAATGTCCTCAAGGATGCGATCTACACTTTTACCGTAGGACTCGGCGACAGCAACAACCTCCAAGGCACCACCTTCCATTTTCAATAGATGCAAGTGCTCCGGTTGAATATGAGTGATCACGTGCGGTGAATGGGTCGATACCAGAAACTGGCAATTCGGAAATACTTCACGCAAACGGGGAATTAGCATCCGCTGCCATTTGGGGTGAAGGTGCAGATCGATCTCATCGATCAGGATGACACCATCACCTTCTAGCGGGTTCTTACGCACCGGGTTAGCAATCGCCAGTCGACGCGCCAGGTCGCCAACCATCGCCATGAGACACTTTTCACCATCTGACAACTGGTTGACAGTCAAGCGTTGGCCTTGTTTTTCAACCTCCATGCGCAAGGGCTTACGCCTTACTGTGAGGTTACTGAAGTCCGGCATGAAGATCGACAACGCCCCTCGAACGGCCTCTAACTGGGGGTCCGGAAAGGCATATCCCTCAGGTTTGATCAGGTCATCCTGATAGCGGCGATTCTCATTTTCCAGATCCTCCCGCTCACGGAACCACTCAAAAAAAGTTCGAAAATTGGCTCCACTGGTCAATGCGCCATCGTAGGCATCTAGCAAGCTAAATTGGTGCTTGTTGCGAATCCGCAGAGGGATATCCAATACAGCTCGGTTGACTGGGTAATATGCCAGTACTGGGACATTTACCTCACCCAGACTGTCGGAAATCATAGTTTGGTAGTGTTTGGCGCGTTCTGTCGCACTAATCAAGATAGACATGTGGTCTTTACGACTGTAGCCGGAACGCGCTTTAGCTAGACTCCAGCTAAAATAGCTTTCATCATGGCAAACTATCTCGATAGTTGCTGCTGAACTTCCATTACGAATATCCGTCTCCCCAATAGGGCGGCCAGATGCCGAAGCCGAACGTATTCTGTTTACCAGCCAAGACAACATAATCGCCGCAGCATCGAGAATGCTAGATTTACCGGAGCCGTTCATCCCGACAAATACATTCAAGTGCTCGTCGAGGCTGACCGAAAGGCTCTCAGCACCCCTAAAGTTCAATAGCTTAAGTTCTGAAACGTGCATTTAGAGGCTCCAAGTCCATCCGGTCGTAACTACTTCGGACTTTATCATCTATTCCTCGCGGCACGCTTATCAGCCAAGCTCAGGTGATGGTCGTTGATGCGTGCGCCTTCACCTTCGCCGTATTGCAGGCCGAGGGTGTACCAGGGGGCGGATTCGACGTCTTTGCCGCGGTCTTTGGTCCATTTGATATTGGGCGCCCAGCGCAGGATGCCGGCGCCTTTTTTGCTGACATCACGGGCGTAAAGGAACGGGCGGATGTTCAGGCGCACGCCATCGTTGAGGTCGGGGGTCCAGCCGATAGGCTGTTCAGCCAAAGGCTTCCAGCGGACGAAGATGTCGTAGGGCTTTTCGCCTTCGAGGATGGCTTCCAGCTCTTTCTTCAAAGCTTCGGCGGCGGCGAGGCGTTCCTGGGCGCCGTCTTCGCCGTTGGCCAGGCCTGCTTGCTGGGTGCGAATCCAATCGCCTAGGTAGGTGTAGATCAGGCGCTCCAGGCCCGCTTTGTCGAGCTTGTGGTAGTTGACCAGGACGCTGAAGCCGTCCTTGAGGCCGTCCCAGATATGCCAAATAAAGGGCCGGTGTTGGAACAGCTTACAGTGCTGCTCGAAGAACTTGTCGCGCAGCCAGAGGCTAATGGACTTGCTGCCAACGGCATCGAGCAGGCGGTTTTTCAGTGGAGTGGTCCAGGCGTCGCCGTAAGCGGCTTGCAGCAGGGCTTCCAGGCGCTGGTCGGCGGCCTTTTCACCGCGCACCGGCGGCAGGCAGACAATGCCGTCGTCATCGACAAAATCGGCCAGTGCCTGGCAACGATTGACCCATTCGCGCTGTTCAGCAGCCAGTTCCATCTCCGGGTCCAGCTCTGCTGGCCAGCGGTAGCCGAGCAGGCGGGCGACGGCAACTTGCAGCACGCTATCATCGACACGCGGTTCGCCGTGGGCGGTCCATTTGCTGTCTTCGTTCCAGATCACCGAACCACAGGGGTGGCCGTGGAAGATCCATTGCGTGGGGTCGTTGGTGTAGGGCTGGGGAAGGCCGTGAGGGTATTGTTCTTCGGCGACTTTTGTCCAGCGTTCAAGATTAAATGGAACCTTGACCAGAGTCCCATTAGCCACAATTACGTTTTGATCGACCTCTCTGACACGATCATGAAACTCTGATGATGAGCAGAACGCATATATAGCTACTAATGTCCTAATGTCCTTCGGGACAATGGCCGCCATAGATTTATCGTAGCGATTCCCTAGAAATATTGAGCTACGCAGACCTCTCATTAGTGCGATCGAAATACCTTTCTTGTTCCAGGCTTGCTGACCACTCTGATCTTGATTGTGAATTCGCTCTCGGTAGAGCTTGTCCATCCCTCTAATTCTGTTGACTTCATGATCCCAGGCCACTAACAACGACAAGCCGTCAAATACAGCACCATCATTCTGGGAAGACGAATGTAAAAAGTCCCAACCAGCCTGTTTAACACTAAACTCCCAGAAGCAACGACCAAACTGCTCAAAGCCGCCAGTCCCCAAACCCAGAAAGCTATCAGCATACTCAGACAACAGTCTCTCTTCTTGAAGAACGTCCAAGCTCACTCTCGCATCCGGATTCTCCAACTGCCTCCCCTGCTCCACACTCTTCACTTCATCCGTCAACAACCCCGCCGCCTTCTCCGCCGCCGTGCGCGGTTCGGACACATCCACCCCGCGAATCCAATTGCCCTGCTCGCCACTGTGCAGCAGATCCGCCGACTGGCCTGCGGCATTGCCACGGCTCAGGGTAATCAGAGCTACGAAGGCCCCCGCAGCTGCTGAGGACTCAAATGCTCCTTCCCCCATACGGGCAATCAAATGCCAGCTATCGTTCTGCAACAGCTTTTCGCGGAACTTGCGGTAGCTGGTGAGGAACAGCCAGTTCTGCGGCAGCACAATACTGGCGGTACCGCCCTGCTCACAGAACTCCAGGCAACGGTCGAGAAACACCGTAGCCAGATCGTTTTTGCCTTCGGGGTAATAGGTTTCGCAGTAGTCCTTCAGGGTGTCGTGCTGCTTGCCGCGTGCCAGGTAAGGCACGTTGGTGATAACCCATGTGTATTGGCCAGCCAGCAGTTCAGCGGCCTTGGCCAAGCCTTGGGCGACAATGCCGGCCTCCAGGCGATTAGTCAGGGCGGCGATTTCGCCATCGGCCTGACCTTGCTGATTGGCCTGGTCCTGAGTCAGAGCCTCGCCCAGCAGTTGCTGCAGTTCGCTCCACTGGGCAATTTGCGCGGCCTTGCTGCGGCGCGGGTTAATCAGGCTGCCGAGCACCGGTGCATCCTTAAAGGTCTGGTACATCCAGTCCAGGGCAATGGTCAGGTTCTGTTTGCCGGCCTTGCGGCTGAGTTCTTTCCACTCATCGCGGGCAGCAGCGATGGACAGGCCACTGCAGGCCATGTGCAGTTCGGGTAGTGTGCGATAGCCACCGGCATCGGGGTAACGCCAGGCTTCCAAAGCCACAGCAAAGGCGGCCAGCTCAACGCAGCGCTGGTCCAGCTCCAGGCCGTGGAGGTTTTCGCTGAGTACCTTGTCGATGGCTTGGCGGGCGTTGAGCTGCTCGGCCTGCATGCGCATGGGTACGAGCATCAGAAAGGCAGCAACCAGGAAGTGGCCGGAGCCGCAGCAGGGGTCGAGGGTTTTCAGCTCGCTCAGTTGCTGCGGCCAGCTGTCGAAGGTGCCGGAGGCTGGCTGCCATTGCTGGGTTGCCTCATCCTTTACAAAACGCAGGTAGCTCAGCGGTACGCCGGGAATGGCGGCTTTTTCGCGCAACTCCTGTTCGCTTTGGGCGGCTAGCCAATCGTGGCCGGTGAGGCGTTGACCGGCCCACCAGGCCCCCAAGCTGTTATCCAGCAGGAAGCTGACCATGTAGGGTTCGGTAAAGAGCTGGGTGACGGGTGAGAGTTCATCAGCGCCGATCTTGACCTCTGACCTGTTCACCTCATCTTTGCGTTTGCTTTGCCAGAACTGGTAGACCCAGCCGAGGCTGTCCTGAGCCTGGAAGGTCTCTGCGGCCAGGCCGGTAACCAGCCTTTCAAGCTCGCGCTGGTGCTCGGGGGCAAACTCCAGGGCAAATACCGGCGAGTCGATACGGAAGATTTGCGGCAGCATTTTCGAGGCCAGCACGCCGGCCAGCTCCCAGCCGCTGTTGCAGCGGCGCTCCAGCTCATCACGCAGGGTGTCCGGGTCTTGCACCAGCTCGTTGCATTCAGCCAGAGTCAGCGGGGTGTGCTCGTCGTACATCAGCAGATGGTTCTGCTCCAGAAAACGGGCGAACAACATGCGGTGCCAATGCTCGTAGGCAACTTCGGTGATCAGCTTATTCAGGCTTTGCTGGCCGTTGGCCTGTTTGCTGTCACCTAGCTGGCGGCCGTGGGCGCGCAGACCTGTACGCAGCTGGCGTTGCTGGTCATTGAGGTAGTCCGCCGCTTTGGCCTCCCCCACGCTCAGGCGGGTAAGCGCCTGGCTGGCGGCCGTTTCGGCGATGTCACGGGCTTTGACGACGGTAGCTTCCAGCGCACGGCGCAGGGCTTTGTCGAGGGGCTGGCGGTGTGTGGCTTGGCTCATCAGAAGGTCACCGGTCCGTCGTTGAGTTTGCTGAGAATCTGTTGTTTGACTTCGGCCAGCCAGGCATCGATATCGGCTTCGCTTTCAAAAGTTTTGCGCGGCAAGTTGATGCGCTGCAGCTTGGGTTGCAGCAGTTCGGCGGCTTCCAGGCGAGCGCTGTCGAACTTGCTGGCGAGGGAGTCGGTGCGATCGGTCCACTGCTCCAAACTGACCTCGCTGAGGCTGTCAAGAATCGCCTCAGCATCATTCAGCGTGGGTTGTTCCAGGGTCAGCAGCTTGCGTTTTTCCAGGATGGCGCGTTGTTGCTGATCATTCAGTTGCTGCCAGTGGCTATCGGCTTGCAGCTGATCCAAGCAGTCGGCATGGCGTTCCAAGTAAGCCTGAACGTGAAACTGGATAGCATCACGCAGTTTGCTGACCAGCTGCTGGATCAGCGCGGTGGCCGGGTTCGGCTCATCGAGCAACGAGCGTTGCTGGCTAATCGCATCGGCTTCGGCCTGAATGGGCGAGTGGAAGGCCAAGCCACGGCTGGCGTCGAGCAGACTGGTCAGCAGCGTCCAGTCACCACGGCGAGCGTCAATACGCTTGGCGGTGTCGGCCCAGTCCTTGATGGCCTGCTTGATCGCGTCCTGCTCATCCAGTACCTGCTTGAGCTGGGCATTGCCGGATTGGCGGGCCAGTTCGTCAAAGACCTTGGTATCTGGCACTGCCGGGAATGGCGCAGGCCCACCGGCGCGCTTGGCCAGCTCACGCCCCTTCTCGGCCAGGAGGGGCAGTTTGTTGGCCTCTTCCCCCGGCTGGCACTCGATACCACTGCTGCTGAGCACACCACGGATCTTGATCATGTCCACCGGGCGGATGGTGATGCTTTCCGGACGGAAGCTGGCCTGGGTGATCTGCTTGCGATCAAGACTGCTGGCGGTGACCGGGTTGTTGCGGCTATCGGCGGCGATCAGGATGCCGCTGGAAAGCAGCACATAGAGCGCACCGTCAATGGCATCCTGTGGCCAGCCATAGGGCGCGGCCAGGAAGTGCTCGCGGATTTCACTGCCCTTTTTCGAGACACCAATAAAGCGCTTGATCGCGGCACACACGGGATGTTGCTCGGCATCGCCACTGTAGCCGAGCAGTTCCAACGCGTTCTGGCCACCGTCTTTGCTGGCACGCTCATAGACCTTGCCCCAGGCTGGATGGTCAGCCTGGTCGAACTCGCGGTAAAGCCTTACCAGTGAGGCCTTAGCGGCGCTTTCGACGCGGTCGCTGATGCTGTTGCCGTCCACCTCGTTGCCGCCGGCTTGCAGCACCTGTACGCCTTCGAAAATTTCTCGCAGCAGGGCTTGCACCTGTTTCTGGGCATCGCGGTGGCGGGTTTCCATGGCGCTGCGGGCGTCTTTGCCGGCATCGGTATTGGGGATGCCGCGCTTGTCCAGGGTGGCCTGGGCGGCGTGTTCGGCAGTAATGGCGTTGGTCAGCTCGGAACGGTTGCGTGCCGGCACATAGATAAAGATAGTAGGCTCGCTGGGGTTGCGGCTGCGGGCCTCGGTCATAAAGCTTTTTTCATCCAGCGCCCAGCCATCCTGCACCCAGGCGTAAATCTTGTCGCTGGCGTCTTTTGGCAGCTCGGGGTCAAAGCAGGGAATGACCTGGCGGGGTTCGTTGCATTTGCCCTGGGTCAGGCGCACCTGGGCGATCTGTCGGCGCAGTTCCTTGTGCAGCAGATCCACGCGGATGTTTTCGACCCGTTGCAAGTTGCCGCGCAGATCGGCCTCTTCCTGACGGAGGGTGTCGTACCACTGGGCGCTTTCCTGGGTTTGCAGGCGGTATTCGGTGCCGGTGCTGGTTTGCATGGGCATGACCAGCCCCTCCTCGGCCAGCTCCTGCAGTAGCTTGGGTACCTGGGTGCGGATGGTGTCTTTGCCCTGGTTAAGGTCATCAATCAGCAGGTCGCCGAGCATGTCGGCGGTGGCGCGCACGCCACAGTCTGCGGTCGGGTCGGTGGGCAGTTTGCCGATCAGTAGCACCAGGGAGAGGATGCGGGACTTGAGTTTATCGTCGGCATCACCGGCTGACAGTCGGCCAATGATTTCGGCGATTTCTTTGGAGATGACCCCGGTCTGTAGCAGGTTGACCGAGATCTGGTTGTAGATAAAGTCCGCAGCAACCACGTGGCCCAGGGGCTGATCGGCCGTGGCCTGGGCCGCCTCATGGATGACCTTGAGCTGGTTACGCAGCTGCGAGGCGGTGCCGGTGGTATCGACAATACGCAGGACCTTTTCCCAAAAGCGCCGGCGCACCGGCAGCAGCGGGTAATCGGCCAGCATGACCTTTTCATCGTCGCGGTGGTGCTCGATCTTGGTGCCGCGAAGCTGCCGGGAGATTTCGCCCAGGTGAGCGTTCATGACCTGCTCCAGCTGCGGGCGGGCAGAGGCTTTCTTGCGCAGGATGACCTTGCGGATCACCGATTCAACGTCGGTATCCGACAGTTGCACGGGAATCTGGAAGCGCCCGAGCAGGCGCTGCAGGTTAGCCATGCCCGAGAGCGCACTCTGGCCGGTGGCAACAAAGAGCATCTTGCTTTTGAATTTGGAGCTCTTGCAGCAGGTTTCGACGACTTCCTGTACCTGGTGGGCCTTTTCCGAGTCCGAGCCGACGTACTGCTGCACCTCATCGAGCACCACCAGTGTCAGCGGGAACTGGCCGTCCTTCACTAGGGCGTCATAGATGGCGTCGACCATCTGCTGGTTGGTCACATCCTGCACATTGGGGTACTGCTCGCGCAGCAACTGGCGCACCTGTTTGACGTCATCGCCAAGGGTGCTGTCGATAGCCAGCAAGGCACGTGAAATGCTGCTGGAAACGTAGAGGTCTTCCAGCTCGTCATCCCAGTTGTCGCCTGCTGCTTCAACGTGGGCTTTAACCTGATCGAAAATGCCCTGCTTATGCAGCCACAGCACAAAGCGCGCCTGGTGGTACTGCTCCGGCAGGCCAGCGGACTTGAAGACGATATTCAGCAGGGCCAGGCGCACATTGTTGTTGGCGCCGGCACCTAAAGTACCCGATGCGGCGTGCAGGCCACCGTGGCGCTTGGCTTGGATGCTTAGCTCCTTGAAATGGTCCTTGATCTCCTGGGGCAGATCGGCGATGTCGCGAGCTGCTACGCCATCACTGAACTCCTGGTTGGTCCAAAGAGCACGAAGCATTTTAGCCAGGTGTGATTTACCCGAACCGAAGAAACCAGAGATCCACACGCCGGGCTGTTCGTGCCCGTCACCCAGGTTGCGCAGATAAGCGGAGAGGATTTTATCGAGACCCGCCTGGTATTCGCCGTCACAGACAAAGGTCTGCAATTCGTAGCGCAGGGTTTTCAGGGCCTGCTGGGACTGGTCGTCTTTGACCTCGGCAACACCGTTGTTTTCCAGTCGGTTCTGTTGCGGGTCTAGGTCGTAAATCTCGCGGTTCAACATCCTGGGCGTACTCCCTGTGCGCATTGGCGCTATTCAATTCAAAACGGCAATGTGTGCCGGTATTCAGTTGTCTGCAGTAATGGCGGTGGCCTGATAGCCCCAGCCATCGCGGGCATCCAGCAGGCGGTAGGTGTTGTTGACGTACTCGCCGGGGAATAGCACCAACAAGCGCCCCGGCACATGCTCGGCCAGCTGTTTGACGAAATCGGAGACCGAGGCAAACCCGAATAGGGTGCCGCAGCCAACCAAGGCCACCAGAGTGTTGCTGTCGGCCTGATCCTTGATGCGCTCAGCCAAGTCCGTTACCGACTGGCGAGCGAAGGTTTTGTATTTCGGGGTGAGGCTGTCCGGGTCTTCGAAATAGTCTTCGCGGTACTTTTGCTGTGCCATCCAGTCTGGAAACAACCGAGTGATGTCCAGCTCCAGCCATGGGTGGCCGGCACTTTCGGTAGCCAGCCGAAACTCTTCGATACGGGCACGCAGCCTGAGCTCGTCTTCCTTGTGATAGACGGCAAAAAGCACCCGCTGCTCGTTGGCCAGACCGCTGATCCACGGCAGGCTGATGTGGTTGCTGTAACTTTTCAGCAGACGGTTTAGGCGGTTACTCATGCAGCCAGCCCTCCTCTTCCTTGGTCAGGTAGTCGGGGAAGGTGACTTCCACGACCTCACTGGAGTGTTTGAAATTCAACAGACCGCTGTAACTGGCCTGACGGGCCAGCTCTAGCAAGCGCTCCAGGCGGCAGCCAAACAGCTTGGTCCATTCGGTGTTGAACAGGCGGTTGCCACTGGCGCCTTGCAGGTAGCCAAGAAACAGTGCAAAGGCGACGTTGACCGGATGAATATCGGGCTCGGTACGGTGTTTTTTACTGCGACCTTGTAAGAAGCCCGCATTGGTCCAGGTACCGTTCACGTTCTGAGCCAAGGACTTGAGCATGGCCGGGCTGTAGCGATCAGGAAACTGCTCTTCGAAAGCTTGCTCCATCTCTTCACGCGGCAGCAGCTGGCCTGGGGCCAATCCCATGATTTTGTTTTGCGAGAGTCGCAGCAGTGGATCGCGAGCGAGGGCCATTTGGCAGGTCAATAAAGCACGCGCACGCTCATCGCTCTCCCACAGGCGGCGGAAGGTACGAAAGAGCACGACCTCCTTATCCATGGCGTACAAATCGACCAAATGGCGCCATGTCAATTTGCGGGCTTTTTCAGTGGGCTTATGCAGAACATTAAAGAGCTCAATATCCTCCTGGTACTGCGCTGCGCTGGCATCAACGCCACGGCCATGAAACAGCTCGGTCACTTCAGCCAGCATCATGGTGCGTGCCGAGTGCGCGCCGTTGCGGCCAAATTTGAAACCAAACTTCTGCTGTGCAGTCATGAATGGACTGTCTCCAGGCTAAAACCGGGGGCAATGGCGAGGTTGACCTGCTTGGCGACACCGTTAGGATCGCGCAGTGCCAGTTGGTACTCATCTGGATTCAGACGGGCATCAGGACTGCAATCGACGCCCCAGCGGCGCAAGAGGTAGCCAGCAGTAGCAGCCCGTACAGATACATGGATGGATTGGCCTGCTTTCAACCCATAGTCCAGCTCAATGGCGCGGGCATAACGAGCGTTGGGATGCGGTACCAACTCCAAATCCACTTCATGATTCCATTCTTTATCCTGCTCTCTGGCCTCAACCGCTTCGTCTATTCCGCCGGGCACCTCATCGCTGGAGGTGATGCGGGTTAGTACAAAGTCGCGAAACTGCGCATGAGTCCTGCAGTACGCTCTGACATGCCAGCGCAGACCTGTATTGACGAGGCTGTGTGGAACGATTTCTCGGCTGGCTTCTCCGCTACTGACTGACACATAACTGATCCTCAACGCTTTGCCGGCATAAATGGCTCTAGATACCGAAGCCAGCGTCTCAAGATCGGGCTGATTCAGGGTAGGAGCAGCGTCAACCACAATGACTTGAGCGCAAGCTTCTAAGCCGACACCTTGGCCCAGGGTCAGAGTTTGCAGCGTGTGGTCACAGTCGTAGGTGAAAAGCGGCTTAAACACCGAAGTACGCCGATACACCTTTTCGCGATGGTCATAGTCGAGATTTGCCGGTGCTAACTGCCGGTAAAGAGTGAAATCGCGTGTTGCGTTAGACCGTGCGATTCCAAAACGCTGCACCAGATCTTGCCGGCTCACCTGCCCACGAAAACGCACCAGAAAGTCGATCTGCCACAGTCGTTCGCGCTGATTAGGCGAAGCGTCTTTTAGCGCGATATCGGGCATACGAGGGGGCCTATTCCAAATGGGTCAAGCAATCCTGCTAAAAATGATGATAACTAAGTGAGACACAGCGAACCAGTAGCATTTTCGCAATGCGCATCAGGCATTTATTAGCAACTGAGGCATGTATGGCCCCTTTTCCCCATCGACCGTCAATTCAGCACAGACAGCCATGATCAGCGACTCACTCATCCCACACTCCATCGTTATCCTGATCCCTATCAATGCCGTCGGCCGACTCGTCCCACAGGCCATCGTTATCGAGGTCACGATCAATCCCGCCGGCGTCATGGTCCCAGCTGCCATCATTGTCGACATCCCGATCAATGCCTCCGGCGCCATGATCCCAAGTCCCATCGTTATCCAAATCGCGGTCAATGCCGCCCTTGTCGTAATCCCACGTGCCGTCGTTATCGACATCCCGGTCGATGCCGCCGCGGTTGTAATCCCAGAGTCCGTCGTTATCCAGGTCTCGGTCCTGAGCCTGGGCACTGACCAGCAAGAACACCGCCAATCCAGCGGCCAGCCATTGCAGGGCATCACTTTTCGTTCTGCGACTCATGGTCTTGCTCCCTATCAGGACCCGGGATAGCGCGCCCAGATGCGTTCATCCTCAGCCACATTTGAGCTGTAATCCCCGCAATAGGTACGCGGTACCCACTCGATGTCATGCGCCAGTTGCTCGATCACCTCGCGTAACTCCAACGACTCCAGCCAGCGCTCGGGAATGGCATCAGGCCCCAACTGGATACCCAGCAGGTTGCCGGCAATCAGACCCGTGCTGTCGCTGTCGCCGGTGTGATTGACCGCCCAGCAGATACCTTCCTCCAGACTGTTGGCCATCAGGGCACACCACAGACCAATGCCCAAGGCTTCTTCGGCCACCCAACCGCCACCCATCACGGCAATCCCTTCGGGCGTAGGCGCGATACCGGCCTCACTCTGGCGCAGGGCGTACTCGACCATCTCACGGGTTTCCGCCATGCCCGGTTTCTGGCCATGTTCGGCCAGGCTCTGGCGGATGGCGTCTTTCAGGTCGCAACCTTGCTCGAAGATCCGCTGCAGAATGTCGGCAAACAGGCCCGCTGCCAGATATCCACTGGGATGGGCATGGGTCAGGTGTGCGTTTTCGACCGCCAACTCGAAGGCTTGCGGGAAGAACGCATGCGGTGCTACACGCATCACGCCACCGCAGCCCTTGCTGTCATTGCTGGCCTTGTCGCCAAACGCCTGGCTGGCGCCCAGCGCACTCATGCAGGTCATGCCCGGCGCGCGGCTCGACCACAGGTCTTTTACACCGATTAGCCAGCCATCCTGCGTGACCTCAGCCTTTGGTTTGCCGCCCTGGGTGATGTACCAGCGCAGCAGCGCATGATGGATGACTGAAGGCGGATGGCAGATACCGCGTGCACTTTGCCGAACCCAGGCTCGCAACAGGCCCTCGGCGGTAAAGAGCATCATCTGGGTATCGTCGGTGACGGCGCCCAGCTTGCCGAATGCAGGGGTAAAATCCCGAATGCCCCGCTCGCCGAATTTCTGCCGGATGCTCGGCCAATCCATGAACTCCACCGCCGCGCCCAAAGCATCGCCAGCCGCACCGGCCAGCAGGCAACCGCGAATTCGATCCAGTTGATTCATCTTCACGCCCCTCCAATCAGGAACCGCACATCCAACTTGTGTACTGGACTAGCTACAGCCCCCGGACTAACTGACATCGGCCTGCTTGTCTCTGGCTATCACGATATGTAGTTTTGAACGACGTATCTACGGTGCTTGCCCGTACAGGTAAAGTTTTCGAGCAGATGGAGAGGCTATGAAACGTAAGCAGGAAATCACGTCGGTTCGCTGGGATCTGGCGCTGCGCTACCGTTTGATTGAGACGGTAGCCTGGTGGGAAGGCCGGTTAACCACGGGCCATCTGATGCAGAGCTTCGGCATCAGCCGCCAGCAGGCGTCGAAGGACATCAACTCGTACATTTCCGAGTACGCGCCGAAGAACCTGGAATATGACAAGCATTTGAAGGGGTACGTGCCGAGCCGGCGCTTCAAACCGCTATTCATTGATGACAGCGCCAGCGCCTACCTGCACCTGCTCAACCAGAATCACGACCGCGCACCGCACATTGAAGGCCTGGCCTTGGCCTACGCACACACTGAAGTGCTGCGGGTGCCGGATCGCACGGTTCGCCCGGAGTTGCTGCGCCCTCTGCTACGTGCCTGCCGCGAAGGACTGCGTCTGGAGTGTGAGTACGTGTCCTTCAATACCCCGGATGGCGAAACGCGGCTGATCGCCCCGCACACGCTGATCTACACCGGCATGCGCTGGCATGTGCGTGCCTATTGCGAGCGCAATGCCGACTACCGTGACTTTGTGCTGAGTCGCTTTCGCGGCGTTCCCGACCTGATGGATGACCGCTCTACACACGGGCGGGATGCCGATAGCGGCTGGAACACCCCGGTGCAGGTGATCATCGCACCGGACTCGCGCCTCAAGCCGGAACAGCAAGCCATCATCGAGACCGACTACGGCATGCACCAAGGACAGCTGGTGGTCGAAACGCGGGGCGCGCTGGTGCAGTACGTGCTGCAGCGCTACCAGATCGACCCAACCAAGGTGCATGCCAAAGCCACCGCACAGCAGATCGTCGTCGCTAACCTCGATGAACTGCAGCCCTGGCTGTATCACTGAACGCGGAGTTCCCATGGCTACTCAGCCTCAACTGTACACCCTGCATATCCAGCTGGAGCCGCTGCATTTCAATCCTCCGATCTGGCGGCGGATACAGGTGACCGGCGACTGCACGCTACGCAAGCTGCATCATTTCATCCAAGCTGCGTTTGGCTGGAGCAGCGTCCATCTACATGAGTTCAGTGACGGGCTTAATCGCTACATGCCGCTGGACGCTGATTTTGCAGACATGTTCGAAGACGCCCTGGACGATCGCAAGGTCAAACTGAAGCGAGTCCTGAAGAACACAGACCGACTGCGCTACCTCTATGACTTCGGTGATAGCTGGCAGCATGTGATCGCAGTGGAGGCCAGCGAGCCCTGTGATTTCAGCGGAACCTGGTGCGAAGTGCTAGACGGCGCCCGCGCCTGCCCACCTGAAGATGTGGGGGGAGTTCCGGGCTATCAGCACTTCCTGCAGATTACCCAACAGGCAGACAGTGACGAAGGCCGCAGTGCACTTGAATGGGCAGGCGGCAGCTTCGATGCAGAGCTATTTGATCGTCGAGCGGCCAACGCCGCCGTGCAGCGGATCTGCAACAACTTCTGGGGCTAGCCGACTTGCCCAACAAGCTGCCAACCCTCTCGAAGCAAAGTTTCAGTCATGCAGAGCACCGGCTTTCAGCAAGAATGGCCTCACACCCTGAATTTAGACGGATCCGGGCCATGAAATTGGACGGACCGTTATCATGCAGATAGTCGGCAGTTAGCCATACTCATCCCTGGGTTCAGCCGTGCTCAATCACATGGCATGGCAGCCGGAGGTGAGCCGCGCTGGCATTGTAGGCATGTCAAGAACGCAGCTGCTCTCTTCCCATTGCGTGGGGAATAGGCAGAACCTCTGATAGTTGATCGCCCGGGCGTCAAAGCGGACAATCCTGTACAAGAATACAGTAATCACTACCATGTCCGTCCCACTACCGCCCGAGCTCTACTACCTCAGCAATTTCCGCACGGCACTCGCCTGGGTAGGTGAGCGCTATGCCGACTTGCTGTCGGATGAAGAGCGCGCCTTTCTCGACACCTTCCACACCATGGCCTGGCCATCCCAGGCTTTGCTGGTGCGTATGGTCATGCGCAAGGGCTGCCATTTTCGCCTGAGCAAGCTCGTCTACCCGGAAATAGGCGACTGCCTGGCGGCAGCCGGCCCACTGCTTGAACAGGGCTGGATCACCGAACAAGCGGTGCTGACCGTGGATGAGGTTGCCGAGCTGCTGCGCAAGGATGAGGTGCTGACTTATCTGCCGCTCACCGACCGCCGCGCCACGCAGAAGAAGGCCGAGCTGCTCGAACAACTGCTCGGCACGGAGCTACCTGCTCAGACCTTCAGGGACTGGTGCCCTGGGCTGGATGATCAGTTGCTGAGCTTGATGGTGGGCGAATTGTGCGACCGTCTGCGCCTGATGTTCTTCGGCAATCTGGCCCAGGACTGGTCCGAATTCGTGCTGGCGGATCTGGGTATCTACCGCTATGAATCGGTGGACATAAACCCGGAGTCACGGGGCTTTCAGTGTCGTCAGGATCTTGAGGATTACCTGCACCTGCGCCAGTTGCGCGTCAGCGTTGAGCAAGGTGCGGATCTGGCGGACATTGTGCCGCCGTTATTGGCGTTCAGTTCAAGCAACCCCTACCTGTGCAGTCGCCAGTCGCGCCTGTTGTTTCAGATCGCTCAGCAACTGGAGAAGAGCTGCGAGTTGGAGCAGGCCCTGCTGCTCTATCAGAAAAGCAATCATGGCGAAGCCCGCTGGCGGCAGATTCGCGTGCTGGAACAGCTGGGTCGTGATAGCGAGGCCCATGATCAGGCGCTAGCCTTTAGCCAGGAGCCGGGCGGTGATGAAGAAAGTCAGCGTCTGGAACGGGCCCTCACCCGCCTGCGGCGTAAGCTCGGCCTGCCGACGATGAAGCGCGCCAAGGCAGTGGGCGAGAGCCGTATCGACCTGGTGTTGCCGATGCCGGCACATGGCTGTGTGGAAATCGCCGTGCGTGATCATCTGCAGCAGGATGATGCTCCGGTGCATTACGTGGAAAACACCCTTATTTGCAGTCTGTTCGGCTTGCTGTGCTGGGAGGCGATCTTCGCGCCGCTGCCGGGGGCGTTTTTTCACCCGTTCCACAGCGGCCCGGTGGACCTGCACAGCCCGGACTTTTATGCGCGTCGCCAACCTCTTTTCGAGCGCTGCCTGCAGCGGCTTGAACAACCCGGCTACGGGCAATTGATCAAGGATCGGTATCAGGAGAAGCTCGGCCTGCAATCACCCTTCGTGTTCTGGGGCATGCTCGATGAGGCGCGCCTGGAACTGGCCCTACAGTGCATTCCTGCCGCCCATCTGCATGCCTGCTTTACCCGCCTGTTGCGTGACCTGAAAGCCAACCGCGCCGGCATGCCGGATCTGATTCAGTTTTATCCGCAGGAACAGCGCTACCGGATGATTGAAGTAAAAGGCCCAGGCGACCGCCTGCAGGACAACCAGAAGCGCTGGCTGGCGTTTGCCGCCGAGCAGGGCATTCCGGTCGAGGTCTGTTACGTGAGCTGGGACGTGGCATGACCTACACCGTAGCGGTGCGTGCCCTCTGCGAGTTCACCGCCAAGGAGGGTGATCTTGACCTACGTTTCACGCCCTCACCCACCGCTCAGGAAGGCATCGCCGGTCACCAGACCGTGGTGGGCCGGCGTGGTTCTGACTACCTTGCCGAACTGCCACTCAGCGGAAGCTACCCCGGACTCATCGTCAGTGGTCGCGCTGATGGCTATGACCCGGAGCGCAATCGTCTCGAAGAAATCAAAACCCACCGGGGCGATATCAGCCGCATCCCGGCCAATCACCGGGCCCTGCATTGGGCGCAGGTGAAGGTCTACGGCTGGCTGCTCTGCCAGCAGTTGGATCTGCAGGAGGTGGAGCTGGCCGTCGTTTACTTCAACGTGCTCACCCACACCGAGAATGCCTTCATCGAAGTGATGAGTGCCGCCGACCTGCAGCAGTTTTTCGAGCAGCAGTGTCAGCGCTTTCTGGTCTGGGCAGAGCAGGAAGAAGCCCACCGAAAAATACGCGATGCCTACCTGGATACGCTGCGCTTCCCCTACCCCGATTTTCGCCGTGGGCAACGCCAGTTAGCCGAAGCGGTGTATCGCAGTGCCCGTGATGGCCACACCCTGATGGCTCAGGCCACAACAGGTATCGGCAAGACGCTGGGCACCCTCTTCCCTCAACTCAAAGCCATGCCGGGCCAGCAGTTGGATCGGCTGTTTTTTCTCACGGCCAAGACGCCCGGTCGGCGCCTGGCGCTAGACGCCCTGCACAGCCTGCGCGAAGGAAACGATGCCACGCCGCTGCGGGTGCTGGAGCATGTGGCCCGCGACAAAGCCTGTGAGTATCCCGACAAGAGCTGCCATGGCGAATCCTGCCCACTGGCCAAGGGCTTCTACAATCGATTGCCTGCAGCCCGCGAGGCCGCACTACGGCAGCGCTGGCTGACTCAGGAGCAAGTACGCAGCATTGCCCTGGCTCATCAGGTCTGCCCCTACTACCTGAGCCAGGAGCTGTGCCGCTGGGCCGATGTGGTGGTCTGCGACTACAACTACTACTTCGACATCAGCGCCCTGCTCTACGGCCTTGCCCAGGTCAACGAGTGGCGCGTCGCCGTACTGGTCGACGAAGCGCACAACCTGGTCGAGCGTGCCAGGAGCATGTACACCGCCGAGCTCGATCAAGAAGAGTTTCATGAGCTGTGCCGCATCGCACCCTCAGGCCTGCGCAGCGTGCTGCAGCGCGTCAGTCGACACTGGGAGCAGCTCAACCAGGTGCAACAGGTGGACTATCAGATCCACCCTGTCGTGCCGGACCTGCTGGTGGCAGCGCTGCAGCGTGCCGTCAGCGCCATCACCGATCACCTGACCGATTACCCCAACGGTCAGGATCGACTGCTGCTGCAGTTCTACCTCAACGCCATGCTGTTCTGCCGGCTGAGCGAGTCCTATGGGCCGCACTCGCTGTTCGATGTAACCCGCCAGAACACTCAAGCGATTGGTGATCACACCACGCTGTGTCTACGAAACATCGTGCCAGCGCCCTTTCTCGCCAGCCGCTTCAGCGACGCCCACACCACTACCCTGTTCTCCGCGACGCTGCGCCCGGCCCGGTACTACCAGGATCTGCTGGGGTTGCCCGAGGAAACCCAGTGGATCGATGTGGAGTCGCCCTTCTCGGCCGATCAGTTGGCCGTGCGCGTGGTGCGCAACCTGTCGACCCGCTACCAGCACCGCGAGTCCAGCCTCGCGCCGATCTGCAGGCTAATGGCCGAGCAGTACCGCAGCACCCCCGGTAACTACCTGGCCTTCTTCAGCAGCTATGCCTACCTGGAGCAAGTACGCGAGCTGTTCATGACGCTGAATCCGGACATTCCAAACAGCGTACAGACCCGCAGCATGAATGAAAGTGAGCGCCAAGCCTTTCTCGATGGCTTTACGATCCACTCCGAGGGCATCGGCTTTGCCGTGCTCGGTGGTGCTTTCGGCGAAGGGATCGACCTGCCCGGCAAGCGGCTGATCGGCGCCTTCATTGCCACTCTCGGCCTGCCACAGATCAACGCAATCAACGAAGAAGTCAAAGCGCGGATGCAGCAGATGTTCGGTGAGGTGAATGGCTATGACTACGCCTATCTCTATCCGGGTCTGCAGAAGGTGGTGCAGGCGGCTGGCCGGGTGATCCGCACGGTCAATGACCAGGGCGTGGTGTATCTGCTGGATGATCGCTTCGGCCAGGCCAAAATCAGGGACCTGCTACCCACGTGGTGGAAGGTCGAACCCTACCGTCTGTGAGCCCTGGCGACACAAGCGAGAGCAAATCGATCAGACTGCACGGCCACCATAAGCCAGCCTTGCCAACCCGACCATCACCAGCCCTGTGGCCAGCAGGGTCAAATACTCATTCATTGAACTCAGCATGATCAGCATGGTGAACACTCTTCGGTTGTGATGTGTCGACCATAGGCCGGATCGCCAGGTGAGGCGATGCGTAAACTTTTCACCCGTAAACATTTAGTACACATGCCTAGCGGCACAGATGGACGCGCCTTGAAGGATTCCAACATTGCCTGATACTGTACATAAATACAGTTAACGGCAATTTCCCATGAGCAACGCCCAGATCCTTGGCGCACTCCAAGCCAGTAGCACGCGCTTACCCTGCTTTGACGCACACATTCCAGCCGGTTTTCCCAGCCCGGCGCTGGACCACATGGAACACAAGCTGTCGCTTGATGCACTGCTGGATTTGCAAACACCGCATACCTACGTGGTATCGGTTAGCGGTGACAGCATGACAAGGGCTGGCATCTTCGACGGCGACCATCTAATCGTCAGCCGCGCTATCCCGGCAAAACCGGGCCATGTGGTCGTTGCCTGTCTCAACGGCGATGTTCTGGTAAAGCGCCTGGCAAAGGAGCAGGGCCAGTTCATCCTGCAGTCAGAGAACCCGGCCTACTCTCCGCGCTACATCCTGGAGAACGATGAGCTGACGATCTGGGGCGTCGTCACTCATAGCCTGCGGAATCACCTCACCCATGGCTGATCCGGTATACGCACTGGTCGACTGCAACAGCTTCTACGCCAGTTGCGAGCGTGTGTTTCGTCCGGATCTGTTGCGCACACCAATCGTCGTGCTCAGCAACAACGATGGCTGCGTGATTGCTCGCTCTGCCGATGCTAAGCCGTTCGTGAAAATGGGCGCCCTGTTCCATGAGATCAGAGGCGACCTCAAGCGCCACGGCATCGTCGCCTTCAGCAGCAACTACGCCCTCTATTAAGTTAGGTGGAATGCTTTTGAGCTAGGCTGAATCCGTTGACGCTCAGGGGGCGCCCATGACCACCACCCCATTGCACAAGCAAGTGTTAAGTCGTTATTCCAGTGTACAAGCTTGGCTGGAGCTCTTGGGTAATCTGGGGCGTGCGCCGGCCACCCTTGACGCCTATGGCCGTGCCCTTGCGCATTACTTATTGCATTGCGAAGGGAGTGGGCTGAAACCCGAATCCGCGACATTCGAACAAGTCACGCTCTACATCCGTGAGCTGCTACCTGGCGCAAAGAGCGCGGTGGCGAATTCAACCTTGCACCAGCGGCTTACTGCTATCCGGTTGTGGTACGACCACCTCGTTTTTCAGGGTCTTTGCGAGCACAACCCCGTGCCCCGCGGACAGCATGGTCGGCTGGCCCAAGTGCCTGGACATGGAGGGTTTGTCAGGGGCTTGCTCCCACGGCTGATTAAGTTGCCAGACATTCCCACCGATGAGCAGTGGCGACACTTTCTCAGTATTGCGGCCAGGTCTGTTGCCGCTGACCGAAAACTGACCCAGTAGAGGCTGTTCTGCCGACTGAAAACTGACCCAGGTGTTCAACTGCTTCTGCTCAATTTTTGAGCAGGAGAACACAGGGTGATCAGTATGGAAATGA